>JAIRLU010000284.1 GCA_031259215.1 Treponema sp.
TTCCCCGGATCAAACCTTATGGATTTTCTAAACGCCGGTTCACGTTTTTTGAACCGCTTCTCAACCCTCCTGCGTACGGTCCGGGTGTCCATGCTTTCCAGTAAATCCATCTGTCCAAACCGGCTCGTCTACTCTACCCTTACCCCTATCGCCGGCTTATGGCCTTTGTCTGCTATGAGGTCGCCCTCCCGGTGTCGGGGCACTTCCCGGGCGTTTATCTCTGCGGGACCGCTATCTATCAGGGTCATTTCCGGTATTTTTCCCCCTTTCTCTCCCCTGTTCCTCGGTTTTCCCCGAAGATGCACATCTTTCAGGGCCGGCTTTTTCCCGTCAAGCACAGCCGGAAACCCAGGCCACGGACGGAATGGTTACCGGTATCGGCCGGTTCCGGGTAGTTACGGCGGATACCCCGCCTATGACCATCGTTATTTCCATTGCCTTCCCTACCGGTCAACGGATCGGGCCTTTGCCGAAGAATTGGACTCCAAGATACGGGATTTTAGGAATATCGCCGCCGCGTATTTTAGCGCCCATACCGCAGCAGAATTGCGCGAAGCCAACGAAAGCCTGATAAAGGCCGAAATGGTACACCGGTATAAGGACATACTGCATCTGGGACGAATAGAGGTACTGTATTTCCATGATTTTATGATAATCGAATAGGCCCCGGGGTTATTCCCAGGGAACAAGCCCTCCTTTTTTGACGTACCGGCTATTTTATGAGGAAAAAAACCGCTTCAATCTGGAATTTTTTTTGCTATGCCTGTATCCGGTGAGGTTCTGCCAGATTGACAATATAATAATTGAAACATACACTAAAATTATGAAAATTGCTACTTATACGGTTAAACCGAAACTTCCTAGTTCTTTAAAACCTCTGGAAGAAATAGCCCGTAACCTCTGGCTTTCATGGAATTTTGACGCGGTCCAGCTCTTTATCCGTCTGGATTATGATGCATGGCTTAAAGCTCAGCAAAGTCCGATTCGAGCTTTAGGTATGGTTAGTCAGGATCGGCTTGCTCAAGCGGCTAAAGATGACTCTTATTTAGCTGCCCTTAATGAAGTGTACAAGCGTTTCCTCAAATATAGAAAAGGTGACACCTGGTATCACGGATCACGGAAAGATATGGTTGCCTATTTCTCTATGGAATACGGTATGGATGTGTCTCTTCCTATTTATTCAGGAGGCTTGGGTATCCTTTCCGGGGATCACATGAAGACCTCTTCGGACATGGGACTTCCCTTAGTAGGTATCGGACTCCTCTATCGGCAGGGTTATTTTAAGCAGGTGCTCAATGCCGATGGATTCCAGCAAGAAAGTTATCCTGAAAACGACTGGTATAATATGCCGGTGGAACGGAAGGTTGGTAAAGACGGGGAGCCTTTAAAGATCACGGTTGAGTTGTCCGGCAGGTTCGCGGTAGCCCAGATCTGGGAAGTTAAGGTAGGCCGTACTTCCCTCTACTTGTTGGATACGAATATCGAGGAAAACGCCCAGGATATACGGAATATTACCGCCGCCCTCTATGGGGGGGACAAGGAAACCCGGATTCAGCAGGAAATCCTCTTGGGTATCGGGGGTATTCGGGCGCTTCGGGTTTTGGGGATCAATCCTGCGGTAACCCACATGAATGAAGGCCATTCGGCCTTTCTCGGCTTGGAACGGATCCGGGAAATCATGCAGGAAAAGGGCTTTACCTTTGAGGAAGCTAAAGAAGCAATATGGCCTACCAATATCTTTACCACCCATACCCCGGTTCCTGCAGGGAACGAGCGGTTTGATATCGGGCTTATGGAAAAATATTTCCGTTCCTGGCCTGAAATTTTAGGCATATCCTGGAAAGATTTCCTTGCCCTGGGCCGGATACATCCTGGGGATGATCAAGAAACCTACTGTATGACGGTTTTGGCCCTCAAGCTTGCGGCCTATGCCAACGGCGTTGCTCGGCTTCACGGGACCGTGTCCCGGGATATGTGGAAAGCACTGTGGCCGGGACTTCCCCTGGACGAAGTACCTATCGGTCATGTTACCAATGGGGTACATCCTCGGACCTGGGTTTCCAATGTGATGACGGATCTCTTGGACCGGTACTTTGGCCTCCATTTTGAGGAAAAACCCACGGAGCTGACCATTTGGAACCGGATGGACCGGATTTCCGATGAAGAATTGTGGCGTACCCATGAGCGACGGCGGGAACGGCTGGTCGTTTTTGCCCGGGAACGGATCCGGGAGTACATTACCCACAGCGGGGCAGTGAAGCGGCGGATTCAACAGGCGGAAGATGCCCTTTCTCCTTATGCCCTGACCTTGGCTTTTGCCCGTCGGTTTGCCACTTATAAGCGAGGAAACCTCTTGCTTCGGGACCCGGAACGGCTCCTGAGACTGGTTAAAGACAATGAGCGTCCGGTCCAGCTCATCTTCGCGGGAAAGGCCCATCCCATGGACATGCCGGGGAAGGAACTCATCCGGGAGATCATCCATTTTGCAGAAAAATACGATGCTACCAGCCGGATTGTTTTCTTGGAAAACTACGATATGACCGTAGCCCGGTATCTCACGAGCGGAGCGGATGTGTGGCTTAATACTCCCCGGCGTCCCCTGGAGGCTTCCGGGACCAGCGGTATGAAGGCTGCTATGAACGGGGTGCTCAACTGTTCTATCCTGGACGGCTGGTGGGATGAAGCCTATAACCCTGAGATTGGCTGGGCCATTGGACAGGGGGAACAATACGAAGATACGAATCTCCAGGATGATGTGGAAAGCCGGGCCCTCTATGATCTTTTGGAACGGGACATCATCCCTCTCTTCTATCAGCGGGGCCGGGATGGGCTGCCGAGGGAATGGATCCGACGGATGAAGGCTTCCATGCAAGAGATTGGCCAATCCATGTCGAGTCACCGGATGCTTATGGATTATTCCAACCAATTCTACTTCCCGGCATTAAAAAACTACCGCCGGATCGTGAAGGATGAGTACAAAGAATCCAAATCCTTAGCCGCCTATTTTCAGAAACTCCAGGCCTCTTGGAACAGTCTAAAGATCGTCTCCATTGAATCCAATGCAAAACCAGTGATGCAGCGAGGAGATTCCCTTACGGTTATCGCTTCTATTGATCTGGGTTCGCTCCTACCAGAGGAATTATTGGTTGAATTGTACCACGGTTCCATATCGAATCAACGTACCGATATTAAACACGCCCGGCGGTCCGAAATGAAGCCGGTGAATCATCAAGGAACGTGCTACCAGTACCAGGTGAGGATAGAATGTATTGATACGGGTTTTCAGGGACACACCGTGCGGATACTCCCTAAACATGATGCCCTAGTCCATCCGTATCGATCGGGTTTTATCAAATGGGCCTAAAGTAGTTTGATTGGGTATGGTGTTTAGTGCAGTTTTACAGAAAGAAGTGGCTTAGCAAGGGAGGTTTTCTCTGGTTAGGCCCTAGGTTTTTTCCATAGTTTTTTACGGCAATTCGGTAAAATCGAAGGGCGTTTTCTATGGTTATTCCAAAGTCCCAAGCGCTTGGAGGTCAGTTACACTTGCCACAGCAAAACAAGGATGGTTTGTATGTCTTCTTCTCCTTTGCATTCTTCAGGGGCTACGAGCGTAATTCGTTTCTTGTATTTGGATCAAGTAATGGCCTTTTTTGTGGCTATTCTGCTGATGAGCAATGTGGCTTCTTCAGCGAAGATCCTCGATCTGGGTTTTTCCCTTTTTGGAATTCCTCTGGCTTTTGACGGTGGTACCCTGCTCTTCCCGCTGTCCTATGTATTTGGAGATCTGCTCACGGAAGTATACGGTTTCCAGGCCTCCCGCCGGGTTATCTGGACCGGTTTTGCCGCCCTGGTCTTGTCATGGGGTGTATTTTTCCTGCTTCGCATCCTTCCCGGGGACGCCTCTTGGGAATCCTATGCGGGAAGTGCCGCATTTGACGCAATTCTGGGAGGTATGAGCAGCGGAGGCATTGTCTTGGCAAGCCTCTTAGGGTACTGGATGGGGGAATTCTCCAACTCTGCGGTTTTGTCCCGTATGAAAATTCGTATGCAAGGCCGAATGCTCTGGGTGCGGACCATTGGGAGTACCCTGGTAGGAGAATTGGTGGACAGTCTGGTTTTTGTATGTATTGCAAGCCTCACCGGGGTCTTTGGATGGGAACTCTTTGGTACCCTGGTGTTCACCAACTACCTGTTTAAGTGCACCATTGAAGTGCTGATGACTCCCCTCACGTACCTGGCCGCCTATAAACTCAAACAGGCTGAAGGGATAGATACCTACGATGTAGGGGTTCCCCTTAATCCTTTCACGAGCGGTTTGGTCAAGGAAAAGACGCGCTAAATTCGTACGCGCCCTATGAAGTATGGTAGGAGAGGGCCTTCTACAAATACTTCATAGCCCCTAGAGCCCTGCCAGGTGTACTACAAGCCCTACGACGAGGGGAATCACCAGATTATCGTAATCGTTCAGGGGAAGGGCTTCTATCACCGTGGTGCTTACTGCGGCCAGCAGCGCGGTCTTATAATCACCAGAGACCTGATAGGCAGTAAAAAGCACCGCGGTAAAACATGCCGCAGAACCTTCTATACTCTTCCCTAAGAGAAAAGCAGGCCGAATCCGTCCCACCATTTTCCCCACTAAACTAGCGAATCCGTCTCCAAAGGCTAAGGCATATATCCCAATGGAAGCGGCGGGATCCGGGTATAAGAGCAGCGCCAGGGAAGAACCGATTCCCAAGGTAACTGGCCCAAGGACAAAATGACCCCTATCCCGTGAGCGGGAAGCCATATTGGTCAACGAAGAAATGAGGGGTATCTCTATTCCAGAAAGCCTGGCGACTTCCATATAGGTATACACCAGGGTACCCATCATCAGGAGGATTATCGTAAAGGGCCGGCTTATCGCAGCCATACTGGGACTAAGGGCTATGAGAAAGTGTATAGATTTTCTGATAACTTCTGTTTTAAGCTCTCTCAGTTCGAGGGTTCCTGGGATCATACCGGAACCTCGAACCATAAGCACGTCATCTTTTAGTACAGGTACTGCCTTCATCATTCTTTTACTAGCAAATTCTATGCCATGATTGAGTTCTACCCGCTCAGCAGAGCGGTATAAACGAACCATACCTAATTCTTATTGGACTTGTTCAATAACCCGGTTGGTTATCGAACAAGTCTTGCAAAATGCTCCGCATTTTGCTGTTTTTTAAGCGGAAGTTGTTCAGAAACTGAGGTTTCTGAACAACTCTATT
>JAIRLU010000001.1 GCA_031259215.1 Treponema sp.
TGGGGAGCGTCCTCACCTATATCGTGGGCTTGGCCCCGAAGCTCCAAACGCAAGAAGCAAAGGGCGCCCCGACCGCTTATTACCGCGGCCCTACAGGGGCATTAAGCCCCCTGGGGGGCGTGGGCAGTGGCAAAATCCTGAAGTAAGGGACGAAGAGCAGCTCCGGCACCCTCCGTCCTCATTGCTATTCGTGAAAGATGCCAAATGTTTTTTACTCTTTATTAAAAGTGTACAGGGGCCTACTTTTGCCTAAAAACCTATACCTATACTGAGGCTTATGAGCAATTCACCGCCGGCTAAAAAGCCATAAGTCGCTTGAAATCAATATCCCCCCTTCAATAACGAAGTGCAACAAAAACAGGGGGCGCGAGGGATTTGTCACCCCCCCTATAGGATACGCTTTCAAGGAGAAATCTTCAATACCCCACCGCGGGCGGGGATTTTTTATTTTAAAGAAATGGTAATGTATTTTCTAGAACCGAATCCCCCTTTTTTCTCGTGAAAAAGGCCACCCCTCCCCTATTGAAAATCCAATAGGATAAACGCATAGAAATTCTTATTTTCTTATAGTATAAGGAATTAGGTAAAAAGATAAAGAAGGTGCTTTGTTTGCTAATTCCTTATACTGCATAGAATTAACCAATTCTATGCGTTTATCCTAAAAATTCAATTTGACCGCTTGACTTTTATGTGTAATTATAATATTATTTTTTCAAAATTTGAAGGTGGTTTAAAATACGACGTTTTACCAACCTAAAAGGTAAGAGGAAAATGCTCATGTTAGTTGATCGCTTAGGTCTCTGTATTTTTTATACCCCCCCCCCCCCCCCCCTATTGTTACGCCTTGATAGTATGGAATATGATTAATGGCCGGTATTCCTATCTCATTGAAGCTCAAATCAAAAACGACCAAGACAGGGGACGGATATGGCACTATATGGTGAACGAGGGGTGGAGGCTGCCCGCTGCAGGGCTATTAGAAAGTGCTGAACCCTATTTCGTATGGTATACTATGAAAAAAAGGAGTGATTTATGGAGGCGCTGAGTTTTGGGGGTGTTTATGTATCCCATTGGAAAAGGCAAGATACTATGAACGAACAAGCCGCCCAAGTATATGATTTTTTTCAACAACAGGGTTTTTTACCGGCAGACCAAAAGAGCTATCCGATATTCAAAAAACATGAAGGGGACAGCAGGTTACAGGAGCGGAGCGCGGTGATCATTGCATCCTGGTCTACTGAATTTAACGGACTCTATAAGGTCATAGGGGGGTATTTATGTAGCGTATACTTTTTTAGGGATAGTCCCGTCTATTTTATGATTCACCGGCCTCAGGACAGGGTTGAATATTCCCTCCAGCACATCGTTGATAGGCTGTACGAGCTATCCCGAAGTGTAGGGCTGCCTTCTTTAAGGATCTTTGCCATTGAAGAGCGTTTTCTTGAGGAATATAAATCCATCAAGGGCTACAATATACAAATCGAATATAAAGAAAAGAATAGCGCATACGCGTATCGGACGAAGGATCTGCTTGAATTATCAGGAGCAATTAATTACTATAAACGAAAACGCATAAAGAAGTTTCTGGATAACCCTGCGGTATCGTTCTGTCCCCTGACCAAAGGGAATGTGCATCTTTGCCTTGACATAGAAAAGAAGTGGTGCAAGGATCAAGATTGCGGATATTGCGAATCCTTCTGTGGATGCGAAAAAAAAGCCCTTGAAATTATGGTGGTTCTTTTTGATGAGCGTATCCAGGAAGGGCTCCTGTGTTATTATGAGGGTACTTCGGCAGGATATATTATATGCGAGAAAGGAAGCAGGGAAGTGGCTTTTTTATATTTTGGGAAAAGTATTATACCTGGTTTATTTCTATATCTCATTTATACGATGTTTAAAAGCTACATAACCGATGCCGAATATATGGAGATAAACGATGACATGGGGAATAGGGGGCTTTGTCAATTCAAGTCCCATCTGAGCGCCTATGAATTGTGGCGTAAATACTATTGTGTCTTTACCAAGGCAGAATAAAGGAGTATAGGATGACCGAGCGGCAAAACAAAGCTTATGACTATTTTCGGCAACAGGGTTTTCTCCCGGTGGATGGGGAAAGTTATCCGGTATTTAAAAGCTATGATCAGGGGGATAACCGTTTGGGAGAATTGACCGCGGTGGTTGCGGTGGTATGGGGCTTTGCCTATCATGCGGTGTATAAGGTGATACAAGGGTATTTGTGCAGCCTCTGGTTTCACAGGGAAGGGCAGGCTTATTTTGAGATTCTGAGGCCGTCCCAAAGAGGACCTACTTGCTCCTTACAAGAGGCGGTGGATATATTGTACGGTTTGTCCCTAGGAGCAGAGCTTCCTTTCTTGCGGATCTACGCTATTGAGGAACGGTTTCTTGGGGAATATGAAGCCCTCAAAGGCTATATAATAAAGACGGAATACAGCGACGATCATAGTGAATATGCGTATCGAATAAAGGATGTACTTGAATTATCCGGGGGGATCAATTTAAATAAACGGAATCGTCTAAAAAAGTTTTTTAAACAATTGAATATTTCATTACAGCCTATTAGGAAAGAAAATGTTCATCTCTGTCTTGAGGTACAGAAAGCATGGTGTGCACGTAGAGCATGTTCTTTTTGTGAATCCTTTGTGGGATGTGAAAAGAATGCTCTAGCTATTATGGCTGTTATTTTTGATGAACAAGTTCATACCGGTATTATCGGTTATTTTGATACGGTTCCGGTAGGGTATGCTATTTGTGAGAAAAAGAATGAACAGATGGCCTTTTTGTATTTTGGGAAATCAACGGTACCTGACTTTTTTGTGTATCTGATCTACATGATAGTTAAAATGTACTTTTCCGATGTAGCGTGTTTGAATATCAACGAAGACATGGGAAATGCAGGACTTCGCTTATTTAAAGCGCATCTGGGTATCCATGAGCTGTGGAGAAAATATAGTTGTACCTTTACCAGGGCGATAGAAGGAGAGAGTGATGACAGAACAGCAGCATAAGGCGTATGAATACTTTCGCAATCAGGGTTTCCTACCGGTTAATAAGGAAAGTTATCCGGTATTTAAAAGCTATGATGGGAAGGACAGCCGCTTGTTTGAAACCACCGCAATGATCAGTACGGTATGGGCTTTTGCCTATCAGACGATCTATAAAATTATCTATGGGTATTTATGCAGTCTCTGGTTTAATAAAGATGGATCCATTTATTGTATAGTCCAAGAGCCGGATGCTACGGTTGCTTCATTGCAGGAGCTTGTAGATACCTTGTACGAGTTGTACCATGCAGCGGATCTTCCCGCGTTACAGCTCTGGACTATTGAGGAGCGATTTCTGAAAGCCTATCAGAATATCCAAGGCTATGCTATAAAGGCGGACTACAGTGATGATTGGAGTGAATACGCGTACCGGCCTCAACATATCCTTGAAATACCCGGTAAAATAAATGCCAATAAACGTAATTGTCTTAACAAGTTTATTGCTGCCCCCAACGTCTCGGTTCTTCCCATAACCAAAGAAAATATCCATATCTGCTTTGAGCTAGAGGATGTATGGTGCAGCAAGCAAGACTGTCAATTGTGTGCATCCTTTTCAGGATGTGAAAAAAAAGCATTGGAGGATATGGTCGATATGTTTGATGATCGTATCTGTAACGGCATCTTTGGTTGCGTTGATAATATCCCTGTAGCCTATGCTATATGGGAAAAAAGAAATGAAAAGATCGCTATTTTATATTTCGCAAAAGCGAATCTAACGGATTTCAATGTGTATCTGTATTACATATTAGTTAAATTGTATTTGTCCGAAGTTGAATATATAAACATAGGGCATGATATGGGTAAAGCGGGATTACGGATGTTTAAAAAACGCCTTGGGTCCCATGAACGTTGGAAGAAGTATCTGTGTACCTTTACGAAGTCCAGTGAGTAAAGCCTATGAAAAACAAAGGAATGTCAAACAGCGCTTTGATTTGCTCAATTATCTTTGCAGCGCTGTGGATATTCCTATTTTTTCATAGAGATTCCTTCACCCTGAGACCCTGGGATACCGGCGCCAGATTCCAAGGGCCTTCCTGGGGAAGCAGAAACGCTGAGCGGATCGCCCTCATTGAAAATAACTCCCAAACTATTACGGTCTTATCTACTGAAAAGGAACTGCTCTGCCACATCCGGGGAAAACCCCATAGCCCTCGTTCATTTTACCGGGCGGAACGGGTAGAGCTGGACGAACATAATAACCTCTATGTCTTGGATAAGTACTTCGGTGGCGCCTTTGAAAAAAATGTTGAACGGATCCTGAAATACTCCCCGAGGGGTACCTTCATAGAAGAACTCTACGCCTATTCCTATACCAACGAGAATTTTATCATCACCAAAGGGAAAATCGGCGCTATGGCCTATGATACGGGTAGCCTCTATGTGGTTCGATTGGGAGACCAGGGGTTTTGGCTTGAACGGCTCGCCGTGGCACAGCCGGGACAGCCTGAAGTAATCGCCTTTTTTGACTATCCCCAGGCCTTCCGGAATCTCCGGTATTTCCATATCAATCCTACAACCCGCAGGCTTAGCACGATTACCAAAGCAGGAACCCTAAAACAGTACGGTTTCTCAGGGGAGTTTATCCAGGCATGGCCAACGGAACCTTCCCGGTTTCCCTGGATGGTAGTAGCCGATGACCAAAATAACCTCATATACACGGATATGGCTTATGGAGAAATCCTTGGCACTGGTACAACCCAGATCCCACAGCGCGGGATTCCTGGAAGCCTGCCCTATACCGCGCTGCATTATACCCAGGAAACCCTTTTTGCCGCGAGGGAAGATCAACTCCTCATCAAAACACCGGAAGGCTCCTGGGAGATCCTCCAGGAGTATTCCTATGCCCCCAGGGATAGGTTCAAAGGGATAAGCCTCTTTGTTCTTGCCCTGGCCGCCCTGCTGCTTGGGATCTATCTGGGGGTCTTAGGTATCCGCTGTGTGGCCCAAAAGCAGCGGAGTTCTGCCTTTAAGGTGAGCCTCCTGGCAGGCATGGGGGTGGTCCTAGGCGCGGGGATTGCGGCGAGCCTTCTGATAAACTACATGCACCGTCAATATCATGAAAACACCTTCCTAAATCTGGAAAACATATCCCGCCTCACCGCGAGGTCTGTGGACCTCAAGACCTTGACTTCGATTACCTCCGCCAGGGATTTTGAGAGCGAATCCTACCGGGGTTTAGACCAGGGCCTACGAAGGGTGTTCACCCAGTTTCAATGGAAGGGAAAGCAGGTCTATCAATACCTCTGGAGGTTTCAGGAGGGCCGCTTATACTCGGTCTATGATACGGAATACAGCCGGGGTACCTGGTACCCGGTCACGGACAAAGCCAGGTATTACCAGGAAGTTCTTGAAACCGGATCCTATATCCATAGGCTTGCCCCCAGTGCAGGGGGCGGGGGAAGCTGGCTGTTTGTCTGCGGCCCCCTATTCGATGAGGAAAAGCATATCCTGGGATTGATAGAAACGGGCTATGATATAGCGGGGTTTAACGAACAAACCCGGGGCATGATCATCCAGATGGTCCTCATGGTTACGACCGCCGGGATTGCCCTCTTCTTCATCATGCTGGAGTTTATTCTCATAGGGGAGGCCTTCCAAGCCAACAAAACCGAATACCGGGAACACAGAACCCCGGTGTTTCACCCTGAACTGCTCCGGGGGATTCTTTTCTTTATGTTTACGGCCAATAACCTGGGGAGCGCCACCCTGCCCCTCTATACGGCAGCCTTGTACCAGCCTGTTTTCAATCTGCCCAAAGCCTTTATGCTTACCCTGCCCTTTACCGCAGAGATGGTTTTTATTGCCCTAGCTTTGTTGGTAGTTCCGGGTATCATCGGCAAATTCGGGTTTAAACGGCTCTGTCTCATGGGGGCGGTTGCGTTCTTTACGGGGCACATCCTCTGTTTTATTGCCCCGACCACCTTCTATTTAGGCCTTGCCCATGGACTGACCGGTTTTTCCACCGGTACCATCATGCTGGTGATCAATACGATCATCGCCGCGCAAAAAAGCCTGGAAGCGGTAAACCGGGGCTTTGCCCACTTTAACGCTTCCTATCTCTCGGGGATAAACGTGGGGGTGGTCTTCGGTTCTATGGCGGCGGAGTTCTTCTCCTACCGCATGGTCTATCTCTGTTCTTCCTTCGTTGCCGCAGTGCTCTTGGCTATCACGGTCTTCTCAAACCGTTCTCAGACCCTCAGGCATATCTATGGGGCTATCTCGGTGAAAAAAGAAGGCCCTGAAGGAATCCGGGGAAATCCCTGGAGGCTACTTCAATTTCTCTTGAAACCGCCGGTCCTGGGGACCTTAGGCTTACTCGTCTTACCCTACATGGCCTCCATGAGCTTTGTTTCCTATTTTATGCCCCTCTATGGAACAGAACAGGGACTCCAGGAATCCAATATAGGACAGTTGATGCTTCTCAATGGTTTGTTTACTATTCTGTTTGGGACCAGTTTATGCGGGTATGTTTCCCATAAGGTTCCGGTCAAGGGTATCATGGTTTGTTCCCTGTTCCTGAACGCGGGGGCAATCTTCCTGTTTTCCTTGAGGATGACGGTCCCTATGCTGGTGCTTACCATAGGGATGCTGGCGGTGGCTAGCATTTTCGCGATGACGAATATGCAAACCTATTACGCTGCCTTGTATAAGGAGGATGGCGCTGTTTCCCCTGCTACCGCTTTGAGTATGTACTCAGTGATTGAGAATCTGGGCCTGGCCCTGGGTCCCCTAGTTTTCAGTTACATAGCCAGCGTGCAGAGCCTCAGCCGGGGGATGCAGCTCTTTTCCCTGAGCGTAGCGGGATGCCTTATAGGGTTCATGGTTCTTTCTCGTGTACTTATAAGAAAAATAAAGATATAAGGAGTTAGGGTATGAAGAGTCTTAAAACCCATTTTTTCTTGGTTTTTGTGGGATTAAGCATCGTGGCGGCCTTGGGGGTGGGGGTGATGATGTACATCCAATACCGCAATTACATCAAAGATACCTACCAGGACACCCTCAAGCGAGTGGCGGCCATGATCGAAACCCAATACCCGGTCTTAGGGGATCCTGCCTATCTTGCAAAAGAAGCAAGCTCAGCCCGGGAGAAGTACCTTCTATGGAAAGACGCCCACCCGGAACAAGGGGTACCAGACTATCTTGCGACTGAATCAGAGGTATATACTGATGAGTTTTGGCGAACAACCCAGGAGTTCCAGAACATAGCGGAAGCCTTTGGTCTGGACTATATCTATGTGGTGGAACCCCTTAAACTGGGTACATACCGTTATCTGGTGTCTTCAGGAATTTTATTTATAGAGGGGGGAATAGACGGCGACAAACTAGAATTAATAGCCGAAAACCAGGTATTCGAGATGGTTGATTTTGGGATAGAGATAGACCTCGCATACCAAAGCAAAACCATGCAGATGAGCAAAGCCCCGGTGGTTACTGAGTGGGGCACCCTGGTGTCGGGGTTCCTCCCCATCGTTAAAGACGGGAAGGTGGTAAGTATTGTGGGCCTGGATTACAACGTGGCCTTTGTACAAGCCCTGGAACAGCGCGCCCAAATAGCCCTGATCATAACCATGCTTATCGTGATCCTCTATGCAGGGGTTATGGCCTATATCGTTTCTACTTCCCTCATTAAGCCCATAAGAGAGCTGGAACATATTGCCGGCTCCCTGGCAGACCTTAATTTCGATGTGGCCATAGCCCGCTTGCGGGAAGATGAACTGGGAATCATGCAAAGCTCCCTCCTCCACATTCGGGACAGCCTCCAGAAAGCGGTAGGCAGCCTCCAGAGCCATCTCTTGAAAATGACCAACACCGGCAAGAGCCTCCGCACCATCGTAAACCAATCCTCTGAGGCTCTGGAGGTGATCAACAGTTCCATGGAGACCGTCCAGACCAAGGCGGATTCCCAGCTCCAATCGGTCGAGCAAACCGCTGGTTCTGTCGCGGACATCATTACCTCTATCCAATCCCTGAACCAGGCAGTCCAGACCCAAAAAAACCATATTACCCAGTCGTCTGCGGCCATAGAAGAAATGGTAGCCAACATCGCCTCTATCCGCTCAGTGGCTACCCAGGCCGGGGAAACCACTACCGTCTTAAGCGTTTCCTCTGAATCAGGGCATAAGCTCTTGTCCCGGCTTTCCGAGGAATTGGCAAGGATCCATACCCGGTCTGCAGCCCTCCAGAACGCAAACCAGACCATTGCCAATATCGCGGCCCAAACTAATATTCTGGCCATGAACGCGGCCATAGAAGCCGCCCATGCAGGAGAAGCGGGAAAGGGTTTTGCCGTGGTGGCCGGGGAGATCCGTAAACTGGCGGAGCTTTCCAGCAAAGAGTCTGAGGCTATTTACGCAGAAATCACCGCTATGGAAAAGGCTATTGACCGGATAACTACCGTCTCTGAAGAAACGTTGAATACCATGGATAGAATTTTCAAAGAAATAAACGCCATGAACGCCTCCTTCAGCATTATTCATAACGCGGTGGAGGAACAGGCTGCCGGGGGAAGCCAGATTCTGCAGGGCTTAACCGTTATCCAAGATATGACCGAGCAGGTCCGGGAGGGAACCGGGGCCATACATCAGGGGAGCGGGGTGATCCATAAGGAGATAGAATCCCTCCAGGGGATCTCCCATGAGGTAACAGAACGAGTCCATGAGGTGCGGATTGCCAGTTTGCATATAGCCGAATTCCTGGATAAGGCGAAAGGACTAGCCGTAGAAAGCCATGGATAATAAGGAGATAGGGGCATACTCTTTTGCTTAAGCATACCCCGGATAAAGAGCGGATATGGTTTGAGTTTCCCCGTGGGGAGCGGCATCTGTATGAGGTACCGAGTTTCAAGAAAGTATGTGGGAAAACAGTGGACTTGTTCGAGAACCCGGTTGGTTATCGAACAAGTCCAATGAAGAAGGCAGAGGAAGTGATAAAGGAGAAGTAGCAAGCCATCCGGAAACTCCGGGATATGGGGTATCCGAGGAACCGTTGGCCGCTACAGGACTGTTGGAAATTACTGGGAAGTGAAAGCGGTATAACCCAGAAAGAAATGGGGTCAAACACTTGGCAGTAAGTATCCTTTTAGCCGGTGGGAAGAGATAGCAGGGAAGAAGGATGTATTGGGTGAAGGAAAGCCACCTGGTAGTCCTCGTGGAAAGATAGAGGCATACCTTTTTTCTTACATCCGATAATGCTTTCTGTACCAGAAGTGCCCCTCTATATACACCAACGAAAGTACCCTCAGACAAGTGGCGCTTGCAAGGGGACAACATGAACAAGAATATGCTGGAAAAAATTGGTATCATCGGTGTGGTTATTTTTGTACTCCTTTCAGGAGAGCTGTGGCTCTATAGAGATATGCTCAGCTTCACCCCTTGGAAAACCACTGGAACATTAAAATTGGTGGCCTACGGAACCGGAAACGGACCTCGCATAGGGATCATTGAAAATGCCCGTGCATCAGTGCTGGTGCTGAATGGTGAAAAAGAACTGCTTTACCAGTTGCATGCTAAACCTCATGCAGCCCACTCATTTGCCCGGGCAGAAAGCCTCCAGTTTGATGAGGATAATAACCTGTATATCCTGGATACCCATTTCAGCGGGGTCCTTGAAGAGAGTTATGAACGGATACTGAAGTATACCGCGGACGGGATGTTTCTGGAGGAAATCTACCGTTATGGGTATATTAACGAGGATTTCAGTATCACCCAAGGAAAGCTGCGGGGTATGTCCTATTACCAGAACGCCCTCTATCTGGTCCGTTTGGGAGATCAGGGTTTCTGGCTCGAACAGGTTCAAACCACCGGCACGGGAACCATCAAAGGCATCGCTTTTGTTGAGTACCCTCAGGCATTCCGTGAGATCGGTTATGCCAGGATCCATGCGGAACAACAGCGGCTTACCTTTATCACCAAGGCGGGGCTTATTAAACAATACGATTTTTCTGGAACCCTTACCGGTACCTGGGCAGGGACGGCCCCGGATAGTCTACCCTGGGGGGTAACATCGGGGCAGGATACGAGAATTATATACACGGATCTCTCCACCGCTGAGATTATCCTGCTTGATCCTAAAACCGATACACGGCAGGTCCTGTTTGCCGGAGACAAAGCAAATCCCTATTACCGCCTGGAGGCGACCCCTGCAGGGCTTTTCGCGGTTTCCTTTGGGGATACCCTGCTTATAAGCACCCAAGAGGGGGCCTGGGAGACTCTGGATACCTATTCCTACGCTTCATGGATCCTCTTAAAACGGAAGATCCTCTTTGCCCTGTGTCTACTGGATATTCCCCCCTTCCTCTTGTCCCTGGCGGTGCTCCTGCGTGTTCTGGTAAAGCTGCACCGGACTAAAGCCGGGACCTTAATCTTCACCTTGGGAATAAGTATTACCTTGGGAGGGGGCATTGCTTCGGTTCTCATTATAAATAAGATGCAAGAGCAGTATAACGAAAGTACCTTCACAGGGCTTGAAAATATTTCCCGTTTCATGGCAAGCAGGGTAGATACCACCCTGTTGAATTTCCTGGTTTCTCCCCGAGACTACGACCGCGAAGATTACCAAGCCTTACGGGACCAGCTCCATGATTTATTTGCTCAAACTCAATTCAAAGGAAAGCGGGTATATCAGCGGATATGGAAGATCCGGGATGGGATCCGGTATGTCCTGTACGATCTCGAAAGTTCCCTAGGTATGTTCTATCCCTATGCCCAGGATAGGGAAGCCGGCTCTCGGAAAGAGGTCTTAGAGACCGGATCCTATGTGCAGGGGATTGAGGTAAATGCCAACGGTCGGTGGCTGTATGCCTGTGGCCCCATAGTGGATTCCGCCGGTACCGTAGCGGCCTTGATCGAGACCGGCTATGATCTGGGCTCGGTTCAAGAGGAGCTGCGAAACATCCTCATAAAGACGTTGGTCATGGTTGGGGTGGTTCTCCTGGGGGCCCTTTGGTTCTTGATCCTCTGTTTGCTCATACTAAGCGGCAAGAAGCACCCCCAAGCCTCCGCATCCGGGCTTCTTGAAACGGCAGCCCCCCTTTTGGTGTCTATACAAAATGATACCTCCTTAGTGGCCTATTATGAGCAGGGGGCGGTGAAAGGGATTGCCATAGACCTACTCTATGAAATTGGACGAAGGCTGCATAAGACCCTGGTGTTTGAGGATCCAGCCCGGCATGAACAGGAGAAAGCAGATATTATCGCGGGGGATATTGTCAAAACCCCAAACCCTCCCCAGGGCTGGAAATATTCTCGTTCCTATGCACGATATCATTACCCTGGGAACCCCACACCCCAAGAACTGTGCTTTTTATATCCTGAAAACAGTCCTGAAGCTAAACAGCTTGATGCTATGATTAAGCTCTTATCCAAAGAGGCTTATCTCACCGCGCGTATGACTAAAAAACACCCATAGAAAACTTCCCAGGGTAGGGGAGACCTTTCGGCCTCCCCGTATATACAATTGAAGGGTCTACCATAGACAGGGCGAGTGCATATACATGAGATCAGGAAGCAGGTAACCATGAACAGACACGAACCAAACGAACCGGTACGTTGACCGGGCCTCATAATCGCTGCAATTCGACCTAGTGCTTTGCCGTTCGTGTTTGTTTGTGTGGGCGGACCTCAGGTCCGAGGGGGTCGATTTTCTTCAAGGATAGGTGGTTTTGCGGAATGTGCAGGGGCGAAAATTGGACTTGTTCGAGAACCCGGTTAGTTCTCGAACAAGTCTATTGTATGTGCGCTGGCCCTGCTACTATAGAGCGATCCTCTTGCATAATGTAGAAAACCTTGCTATATTTTACCCATATAATGGGTCTGTTATTTTTTTCTTCATCAATTATCTGAAAGAATCTAGAAAATAGAGCAACACCGTTGACGGCAGCGCCGTAAAAAAGGGGAAAAACTATCCCCCGTAAATCGGGCCCTAGAGCCTTACATTCACGGGGTACAAGCAAGCCCTGAAACAAACAAGGAGTATCATACACCATGGGCATCGACATTACCAAGATGCGAAACATTGGCATCAGTGCGCATATTGATTCGGGTAAAACTACCCTCTCGGAGCGCATTTTGTTCTATAGCAATAAGATCCACGCCATCCACGAGGTTCGGGGGAAAGACGGGGTAGGGGCCACCATGGATCACATGGACCTGGAACGGGAACGGGGCATCACCATTCAGTCCGCAGCAACCCAGGTTACCTGGAAGGAACATACGATAAACCTGATCGACACCCCCGGCCACGTGGACTTTACCATTGAGGTTGAACGGTCTTTGCGGGTTTTGGACGGCGCCATCCTGGTGCTCTGCGCGGTGGGAGGGGTTCAGTCCCAGTCCATCACCGTGGATAAGCAGCTCAAGCGCTACCATGTACCGCGGATTGCCTTCATCAATAAATGCGACCGTACCGGGGCCAATCCCTTCAAGGTGCGCGCTCAGCTTCGGGAGAAATTGGGCCTCAATGCGGTGCTGATCCAGATTCCTATGGGTCTTGAAGATCATCTCGATGGCGTGGTGGACCTTATCACCATGCAGGCGGTGTATTTTGAGGGCGACCAGGGGACTGAGCTTCGGTATGGGGAGATCCCGGCGTCTCTCCTGGCTGAGGCCACTACCTATCGGGAAGAGCTCTTGGAAGCGGCCTCTATGTTTTCCGACGAACTGGCGGAACAGTACCTGGCCGGAGGAGCTATCTCGGAGGAACTGCTCCGTTCCAGTATCCGCAAGGGTACCCTCTCGGAGGCTTTTGTACCGGTGATGCTCGGTTCGGCCTATAAGAACAAGGGTATCCAAACCCTGCTGGACGGGGTGAACGATTACCTGCCTAATCCTACGGAAGTGAAAAACTACGCCCTGGATCTGGACAAGGATGAAGCGCGGCTGGAACTTTCGGCAGATGAAAAGATGCCCACCGTGGCCCTGGGCTTTAAGCTGGAAGACGGCCAATACGGTCAGCTTACCTACGTCAGGATTTACCAGGGGGCCCTCAAGAAAGGGGAAGAACTGACCAATACCCGGTCCCGGAAGCGATTCAAAGTGGGAAGGCTCGTCAGGATGCACGCGGACAGCATGGAAGACATCACCGAAGGGGCTCCGGGAGATATAGTGGCCCTCTTCGGCATTGACTGCGCCTCCGGGGATACCTTCTGCGGGAGCGGACTCAACTACGCCATGACCTCCATGTTTGTCCCGGAACCGGTTATCTCTCTGGCTATCACCCCCAAAGATAAAAAGTCCGCAGACCAAATGGCCAAGGCCCTGAACCGCTTTACCAAGGAAGACCCCACCTTCCAGACCTACGTGGACCCTGAATCCAACCAGACCATCATCAAGGGTATGGGAGAGCTTCATTTGGAAGTCTACATTGAGCGAATGCGCCGGGAATACCGGTGCGAAGTGGAAACCGGGATGCCCCAGGTAGCCTATCGGGAAGCCATCACCCAGCGGGCAGCCTTCAACTACACCCACAAAAAGCAGACCGGCGGTTCAGGCCAATACGGGCGGGTTGCCGGGTACATGGAACCTTTTGCCGAAGGAGACTACGAGTTTGTGGATAATATCAAAGGCGGGGCCATTCCCACGGAGTTTATCCCCAGCTGTGATAAAGGATTCAAGGAAGCCCTGAAACGGGGAAGCCTCATCGGGTTTCCTATTGTGAATATCCGCTGTCTCATCAACGACGGTCAGTCCCATCCGGTGGACTCTTCGGATATTGCCTTCCAAATGGCCGCTATCGGGGCTTTCCGGGAAGCCTATCCCAAGGCCAAGCCCTGTATCCTGGAGCCCATCATGAAGGTGGCAGTGGAGGGCCCCACCGAATTCCAGGGCAACATCTTTGCCTCGATCAACCAGCGCCGGGGCATCATCTTGGCTTCTACAGAAGACGGCATCTTTTCTCGGGTTGAAGCGGAAGTCCCTTTGAGTGAAATGTTCGGGTATTCGACGGCTCTTCGGTCCTTGACCCAGGGTAAGGCGGAGTTTACCATGGAATTTGAGAAGTACGGGAAGGTCCCGGCGGGTATTTCCGAAACCCTTATCAAGGGATATGAGGAAAAGCGAAAGAAAGAGCTGCAACAGAAATAGCGAGAAAAGGGAGAAAAACATGATTAATGACGAACTCATACAACGCAGTCCGGTTCGAGTTTTTGAGCAGTCTATCCATGGGGGACTGGCTGCAGGTGAATTGGGACTCATCGCTTCCCAGAGCGGTATCGGTAAAACCTCGGTGCTGGTCCAGATTGCCCTGGATAAGCTCTTACAGGCCAAGAAGGTCATTCACGTATCCTTTACCCAGCATACGGATTATGTATTGGCCTGGTATGAAAATATTTTCGCTGAATTCATCAAGAAAGAGAATCTCGCAAATACGGGAGATATTAAAAACGAGCTTATCAAGAACCGGGTCTTGATGAATTTTAACCAAGAGGGCATTGCTACTGAGCAGATCCTCAGGAGTCTTAGGGCCTTAATTCGGGAGGGAGGCTTTAAAGCCGAGTCCCTCATTGTGGACGGTTTTGATTTTACCCGAGGCACTCGGGAGCATTTTACCGCGGTGAAAGAATTCGCCCAAGAGCTTGGGCTTTCGATCTGGTATAGCTGTAATGTGAAAGGGGGAGATTCCTTGGCTGCCCAGCAGGGCAATCCTCTGCTCATCAAAGATTATGCGGACCTCCTGGATGTGGTCATTGTCCTGGATCCTCAATCGGATCATATTGCCCTCTCCGTATCCAAGGATCGGGACGCCTATAATCCCCCTGCATTGGCCCTGCGGCTTGATCCCAGGACCCTGCTGATCCTTGAAGGCTAAAGGGAACAGGGCGGATACCTATGAAGATCGGCGTAACACGTAACGCTCAATGATATCCGCCACGCCGTCATCATCGTTGGACCGTTCGGTAACGATGGCAGCCAGGTCTTTGATCCGTTCATCCCCGTTTATCATAGCCACCCCAAGCCCGGCCCATCGAATCATCCCTTCATCGTTCATGGAATCTCCTATAGCGAGAACCCTTTCCCGAGGAATCCCCTGTTGTTTTGCTATCGTTTCCAGGGCAGTCCCCTTATCCGTGTGGGGGGGGAGGATCTCCAAGAAATAAGGCTTGCTGGTAAACAGATTTACCTCCTCCCCTACATAGGTCCTCAAGAGGCTTTCCAAAGGGGCCAGGATCATGGGATCTCCAGGGATACGCAGTTTGTGGCATCCTGCAGAGACCATATCCCTGAAATTTTCCACCACTACCTGGCGCAGTCCGGTGAGTTTCTGGTCATAATCGACAAATTCATTGGACCTGGAGACATACATGATATCATTTTCATACAATTGCACGGAAAACCCTTCAGCATGGGCCAGATCAAAGGCAATGAGGGCGCTTTCAGAGGGTATGCGTATCTCATGGATGATAGTTCCTGTATTGCTTTCTTGAATAATCGTCCCGTTGTTACAAATGAGATACCCAGGCCGTTTGTGCATCCCCAAAAATCGGACAAACCCTTTCATGGCTGCCGGAATCCTGCTGGAAACCAAAACCACGACCATACCGGCGGCTTCCGCCCGTTTAATCACATGCTTGGTCCGATAGGAAATACTTAAATCCGACCGTAAAAGGGTATCATCCAAATCCAGAGCAATCATGCCTATGGGTGTCATTGTTTACGCATACCCCCTTGTGAGATACTATTCATATAGCAATAATTCCCCCTATTATATACTGAGGTTTTTAAAAATGTCAAATCGTGAAAAAAGTTCTATAATTAGTTTGAGTCAGATGCAAACGCTGCCTCAGGTTTCGGTAGCTGGGTATGGGTAAAACATACGTTTTTGTCAATCAAAAAGGAGGTGTAGGTAAAACCACCTCCGCGTTAAATATAGGGGCCTTTCTCGCAAGAGCGGGGAAATCAGTGCTCCTCGTGGATTTTGATTCTCAGGCAAACCTCTCAAGCGGGCTGGGGTTCCATAGGGTTAAACCCGGGGTGTATGAGCTGATTTCCGGGACGGTTCCTCTTAAAAAAACCCTTCAGGAAACCTGCATCCCGAACCTTACGCTGATTCCTGCAGATCTGGACCTTTCAGGAGCCGCAGTGGAACTTATCAATCAGCCGGAACGGGAGTTTTTTCTGAAAAAAGCCTTAAAGCCGGTATGTACCGAGTACGACTATACCTTGATTGACTGTCCTCCGTCCTTGGGAATCCTTACCATCAACGGCCTGGTGGCAGCAGATGCGGTGCTCATCCCTATGCAGTGCGAATATTTTGCCTTAGAAGGACTCTCCCTGTTGATCAAAGCTATCAGACGGATCCAGAAGACCCTCCATCCCTCCCTACGGATGGGGGGTATTTTCTTCACCATGTACGATTCTCGAATCCGCCTTTCCCAGGAAGTGGCAAAGCAGGTGAGCGCCTACTTTAAGAACGCGGTTTTTTCCACGGTTATTCCCCGAAATGTCCGGCTATCCGAAGCCCCTTCCCACGGCATACCCATCTCGGAATACGATCCTACCTGTATTGGGGCAAAAGCCTATAAGAACTTGACTCAGGAGGTGTTGCAGCGTGACGCCTAAGCAGCGTTTGGGGAAGGGCTTAGGCGCCCTGCTTCCCCTGGAAGATGCATTGAACTCTGCGCCTCATTCCGGGGAAGTCCTTCTCCCCCTGGCAAAACTCCGGGCTAATCCCCAGCAGCCCCGGAAACACTTTGATCTGGCCAGTCTCCGGGAACTAGCAGAGTCCATCCGGGAACATGGGATCATACAACCCCTCATCGTGGAGGAGGGCGGAGATGGAACCTACATCATCGTCGCCGGGGAACGCCGCAGCCGGGCAGCGGCTCTGGCAGGGCTCACCGAAGTACCGGCCCTTATCCGCGCTTACACCGATGAACAACGCATGGAAGTGTCCCTCATCGAAAACATCCAGCGGACCGACCTTAATCCTCTGGAAGAGGCGGCGGCCTATAAACAGTTGCTAGACCTCACGGGTCTTTCCCAAGAGGAGGTGGCGGTTAAGGTCGGTAAAAACCGTTCCACCGTGGCTAATGCCCTTCGTCTCCTGAAGCTCCCCCCGGCTATCCAGGAAAGTCTTGCCCGGGGAGAATTGTCTTCTGGCCATGCCCGGGCTTTGCTTATGGTGGTCAATCCGCTTCAGCAGGCGGATTTGTTCCATCGGATCATCGGATCAGGTCTTTCAGTCCGGGAAACAGAACGGTTTGCCGCGGGGAGTAAGCGGGAGCGTCCATCGTCAAAACCCGTTCCGTCCCGGGATCCTGCATTGACGGAACTGGAAACGAAATTCATCGAATTTCTGGGGACCAAGGTTTCCATTGAGGGGGACCTCCGGCGGGGTAGTATCCGCATCGAGTACTACTCCATGGAAGATCTGGATAGGCTCCAGGAACTTTTGGGGAAGTAAGCACATGCGTATGGGGCTATCCAATACGTAAGGGCGGCCCCTTCATTTGTCCCCTCGCAAGACCCTATACAATCTCCCCATGAGCAAAGGAAAACGCGATAAGATAACCAACCTATAAGCCCTACGAGCAAAGACAGGCCTACCTGATAGCCCCCGTGTGGATGAACTCATCCCGGCGAACTACCTGGTACGGCTGGTCTTTGCTCAAAGGAACATCCTCGTCTCCGAAGTAGATGGAGGCATTGATGTTATCTTATACGGGATAGGCGAAGTATCATTGACTGACCGTGAACAGGTAAGGGTAACGCACTAACGGCCCCTGACTTCGGCACGGCAACGCCAACAATAGAGCGGCTTACGTCTTATGCATGTACCGATATTTGAGGGGTTTGGACGTTTATATGGAACGAAGCGAATCCTGCTGAGTCAACCTACACGGTAGGAAGCGATACCCATACTACACGAGAGATATTTAACAACACGTGGCTTGGATCTTTCTATGTCGGTACAGTTTGACGGCCTTGTATTCCGGGTGTATAGCCAATCCGCCGGCGGAAGTCTTAGAACTGAGGTATTTGCAACATCGGATACCGCAGTAGGTATCGGGATTGCTTACGCAACGCTCAAGGTAAAGGTTGACCGCATAGAAAAGGATAATGACCAGTACACAAATAAAGAGTACATCCAACTTGCGGAACGTATTACCCACCAGTGAACCATACCTGAGGAGATACAGAAAGAACTCAGCGCCCTAGAGACCCACAGGGGCCGGATTGTACGTCTGGAAGAGGCGATAGTATCCATAAAGCATAGCATTGCCTCCATAAGATGCCAAACTGGATAAATTACTGCTCAAATGAACAAGCATGTTACCCTGCGCTTTATCCAGTTCACCTGGGTCGCTGAGGTGCTTGCCGTACTGGGCTACACCATGATCATC
>JAIRLU010000041.1 GCA_031259215.1 Treponema sp.
CTAAGCCAACGATAAAACAGTTTCGGCTCTACCAGAGAAGCCAACACCGAATAGGAACCGTTTACCTTGAGGAGAGCCGTTTTTTCCGGATCCTTGTTTTGTATCGCCTTAAGTACCTCCCTAACCGGGGTTGCTTCTGCTATCTGAGGAAGATCGTAGAGTTGGGCGGGATGCGTATAACTGTATTGGGGGGTACTAAAGCCCTGGGGCGTTTGTGAGTAAGCAGCCCCCAGTGCCAGCGCCTCGGTAAAAAAACCTTCTGGATAGAGGGCAATACCAGGATCATCCCCCTGGTGTGGGAGATGGCCTGCACAATAGGCATTCAGATCTTTCTGACGTATCCGGTTCATGGTATCAAAAACTCAAATACTTAATGAAGGTTCGCTCAAACGCCTTATCATTGACCAGTTCAACCGAATCGACCCGCTTAACCAGTTCGATCATTTTGGAACGGAAACCGGTATGCATAAGAAAGGCCATACCTCCTGTAAGGGAACTGTTGCCTAAGAAGACCAGTTTTCCCGTGAATGCAGCGGGGAGGAGACCGATACTGAGAAGGTTTGCGGCTTTTAGGTGATATCCGAAGGATCCAGCGATTTCCACCGAGTCTATAGCTTCAGCTTTCATACTGAAACGGGCAAGGAGCATCTCGATACCGCAGCGTATGGCCCCTTTGGCTAACTGAATCTGCCTAATGTCCCGTTGGGCCAGGTATACCTTTTGGGTAATGAAGAAAGCGCTTTTACCATCCTGTTGTCCCATACAGTTTCCTAAGGCTTCGTGGTAAACCCCGGTTTCTGGAGGGACAAAGCGGCCGTTTTTCCCGATAACCCCTTCCCGGAGGAGTTCTCCGGTGATGTCCAAGAGGCCGCTGCCGCAGATCCCTGCCGGCGGATCATCTCCAGAGGCGTTACCCCCTATAAGCTCATAAGAAGGGATCCCTTTATGTACGCAGAATGACGCTATCGCCCCCCGGCTTGCCCGCATACCGCAGCTAATGTTCATCCCTTCAAAGGCCGGGCCTGCGGCAGTGGAAGCCGCGGCCAGGTTCCCGTCCTTGGCAAGGACCATTTCTCCATTGGTACCGATGTCGATGAACAGGGTGGCTCCACGTTTTTCATCAAGCCCAGATGCCAGGATGCCAGAGGTAATATCCGCTCCCACAAAGGCGGAGATGATGGGTGGAAGCCAGATGATGCCAAAGGGGGAAATACCCAGCTCTTCTGCAGATACGTGATGGCCCCCAAAAAGTTTCGGCCTATAAGGAAACTGCCCCAAGGAAACCGGGTCTACTCCGCAGGCCAGATGTAACATGGTGGTGTTTCCTGAATATACCACCTCATAAATGTGTTCCCGCCTTACTCGGTTTGTCTCTGTAAGGGTGCGGATCATCTGTTCCAGGGCCTCCAAGAAGACCCGGTGCAGAACAAAAAGCCCCTCTCCCTGGGAAGCGAAGTGAATGCGTCCCAGCACGTCTTGGGCATAGGCTGTCTGGGGGTTCAATACCGACTCAACCGCAAGGGTTTTATCTTCACATAAATCAACCAGGGCGGTTACGAGTGTCGTGGTTCCAATATCCACTGCCAGGCCGTACTGTTCTGCAGTAGTATCCCCCATTTCTTCGCCCAGGAGCGTTTCGCCACCGTAAACCAGGGTTTTTCCGTTCTGGAACCGTTTACTAATGTAGGGCTGCTTTTCATAGGTAAAGTCCGATCCCCTACTCAGGATCTGAAGACTTTGGTTCTCTCCTGTATAGTCTGGGAGGGTTATCACCAGGTCCTTTTCCACCGGCGTTTGGCATGCAAGAACCGAACAAAACCCTGTATGGACCCGGCATTTGCCACAGGAACCTATGGCGTTACAGGGCGACTCAATCGTTACCCCGGCACGTCGAGCCGCTTCAAGAATCGTAAGGCCCTGTTCAACGGCGATGCTTTTCTTTTCATGAACAAAAAAGACTGTGGGCATAGTTAATTCGATGCTCCCCATAGGTACTTCAGAAGGTCCATCCGAGGTACATTGGACTTGTTCAATAACCCGGTTGGTTATCTGCCAACCTGCGGTTAGCTTGCAAGTCTTGCAAAATGCTCCGCATGTTGCTGTTTTTTAAGCGGAAGTTGTTCAGAAACTGAGATTTCTGAACAACTCTATTACCCCGTTCTTGGAGGCACCCTTCCCAGGATTCCCCCATACGAGGGGCTGTTGTGCTATGCTTGGGATTTCTTGCAGTTGATACGTCCAGGTTGAAGTCGTTGGTACCATCCTGAGTGAGCAGGTTACCCCTCAGACACCCATTCCCAAGCGATTTATCTAACATGGTATACTCCTTTATTATGGAGGATTCTTCACCACTGTAACCTACCCCCATAGGAGGCGCTATAAAACAAAGATATACGCCCCCGGTGAAGTATACATCTATAACCGCTGAACCCACAGACAGGCAGTACCGGTTTTTCCTTTCCAAGGCCCTATCCCCTATTCTTGAGGGTTGCCGTAAATGCCCGGATATTTTCTA
>JAIRLU010000044.1 GCA_031259215.1 Treponema sp.
CTCAGTTTCTGAACAACTTCCGCTTAAAAAACAGCAAAATGCGGAGCATTTTGCAAGACTTGCAAGCTAACCGCAGGTTGGCAGATAACCAACCGGGTTATTGAACAAGTCCAATAACAGCCTCCCCCTTTCATGCAGAAAAGGACGAAAGGAAAACCTGAGTCGGGACCTCCTTTTCGGTTAGATTATGGATGCACCTATACGCCCCCTTTACAGAAATGTGGCTTTTCACTAGTATATAAACCTCTATAATTAGTAAGGAAGGATCACTATGTCTCGTGTATGCGATATTTGCGGAAAACACACCATTACCGGGAATAAGGTAAGTCATGCCAAGAACCATACTCGCCGTACCTGGCGGCCCAATCTGGTGAAGGTAAAAACCGAGGTCCAGGGTACAACCTTGACCCTTAAAATCTGCGCCCGCTGTCTCAAGAGCGATATCATCAAGAAAAAAGTATAAGCCCTTTGTGTATACCCGGATCCTGGGCAGGGTAAACCAGGTTCCAGTCCCAGGGTAGAGGCTTAACCCGGTCTACAGGACTGGATATAACGTAGGGAGTCATGGGGATCGGAACTATCTATAACGCCCTGGATGCCGGAGGGTATTCCTTAAAGCTCTGGGGAGTGAGTGCTATTGATCGGTACCTCGGCCTTCCGGCGCTTCCCTATGGCTGGGTTGAAACCAATGCGGATATTGTGGTGTTGGTGCGGTACTTTGAGGGGGTGCGTTTTCCCGGCCTGGGTATTGCTGATGCTGCTTTGGATCAAGAGGAAACCGGGTGGTATTTTCGCTGCATTGAAAAAGAAGACCCCCAGGGATGCTCCTATCGGCTTCTTTCTTTTACCCAGGATCTCAAGACTAAGCGGTTTCAGGATCCCCAAGGGATTTATCCTGTGCTGCGGGAACTCAGGGCACGTCCCCTTAAAAAGGGCCCGCAGGCTTCCTGGTGGGAAGGGCTCAATCCTCATGCCGACCAGTACCAAGCCGCTATGGAGGGATCCCTCATGGCGGCTCGATACGGAGTGGAGGGGCCTGTTCCTCTTACTGCCTTGGGACAATCCCTTAAAGCACTGCCCAAGGGAGCGCCTCCCAACCCTGAATGGCAGCGGATCCTCTTGAGAAGTCTCTTGGTATCACCCCGGCCTGATCGGGGGTTGCGGTTGCTCAAGGCTTCGGGTCTTCTGGAAGAGCTCTGGCCGGAACTGAGCCGCTTGGATGGGGTGGATCATGCCAAGGAATTTCACCCTGAAGGAAACTGCTGGAACCATACTATGGAAACCTTCCGGTACCGGAAACCGATCATCCCCAAGCAGCGGGTTTATGATTTCAGGCTTTCCTTGGGGCTGTTGCTCCACGATGTGGGAAAACCCCTGGCCGCGGTTACCGGGAAGCATCCTTTTGATAGACATGCAGAGCTGGGGGCTCAGCTTGCCGATACCTTCCTGAAACGCCTGGGATTTGACGCTGCCCTCATTAGCGATATACGGTACTTGGTTAGAAACCACATGCTGCCCGCGGCTTTGCCCCGCTTACCGGTGTATAAACATCAGGAGATCCTCGCCTCTCCCCTGTTTCCCACCCTCTTGGAACTCTATCGTTGTGATGAATCCGCTTCATTTAAGGGTCTTGAAGGGTACTATCGGTCAAGCGCTACCTACCGAGCCTACCTGAAAAAGCGGGGTCTGCCCCCAAGTGCGTGTACATAAGAGAAGGGGTCCGCCGGACTGAGGTCCGCGAAAGGCCTGTTTAAGACCTGCATCGTCTTCTTCCGAGTATTCATCAAGTAACGGTTGACATGTTTGTACTTCGGCAAGTATATGATCGCGCAGGTTTTTACACTCAGCTTTCAATAGGGCCGTTGATTCACCGTTAGACGATATTGGGGAAAAATGATTCTAAAACATTAAAACGTATAAAAAACATACAGTCTAATTGGTTCAAACCAGTTAAGAAATTTATTAAGGTGACTTGAAAAAAACAGAAATATGGTTTAATAGAGTTGTTCAAAAACCTCAGTTTCTGAACAACTCTATTGTGTAAATGCCCCAATGTCGTCTAAGCGGGTCTGACGGGCCTAAAGCGCCCTCGGCCTCCGCAATGGCTCTGGTCTCCGTTTCGGCAACTTCGTTGCCACCGCGCCCCAGCTTTGCTGGGGAACATTCCCACAGCATTGCTCCGGCATAGTTTGTCGGCCCTAGAAATGCTGCGCATTGCCTTATCCGGGCCGCCAAACCGTCGCATACAGCCGGGAACGTTATATGCAATACCGGCCTAAATTGATCTGAAAATATTTGAATAAAAATGGTTGACAAAAGACTTTTATAATATGATAATGGCAGAAATTGGAGGGTTTTTTGATAGAGGATAAAGTAAAATTAATGTCTAATTTAGATAAAATTCATACAACGGAATTGGGCAAAGAACGCATAAAGAAAAATCTTTGTTTAACCGCTGACGATGTTGTTAAATGGTGTATAAAAAATATTCGGGATAAAAATAGTGTTATTTTTCGGGAAGGGAAAAATTG
>JAIRLU010000070.1 GCA_031259215.1 Treponema sp.
CTCAGTTTCCGAACAACTTCCGCTTAAAAAACGATAAAAAACGTGGATTTTATTAAGAAATCCACGTTTTTTGGAGACTTGTTCGAGAACCAACCGGGTTCTCGAACAAGTCCAATAAATACAAATCTGGGTCAAGTTTAGTCCTTTGTATCGGTTCTGGGGATGGGTTCCGAAGCCCCGGTTTCTTGGACCTCTAGGTTACGCCGGGCCTTTCCCAGAGAAACCAAGCGGTGGATAAAACAGCCCTTTAATACGGCCAAGGGTTCAAAGTTGAGAAACGAGATGGCGGTTTTATCATAGAAGATCTTTATATCGCAGGGAAATTCAGCATCCCCCTCATAATAGATGACCTTAATCGGCATCTTGGGTAAGAGCCGGTAATGCCAGGTGTATTCACCAGGTACCCTGCTTCCTGCATACATCAAACCGAGTTGCGTTACCGTATCCGCAAAATGCCGGTAAGAAGAGCCGAATTCTTTTCGTAACGGTTCGGTCTGCCAATCTGCTTCCGGCGCTTTATGGGTACATAAACCTTGGGAAAAATGATGCATCAAACAAAAATCATACAAGGGCTCTCCGGTGCCTGGGGAGATCGCATAATACACCAATACGCTGAGGATATTGACCTGCACCTCCCGGCCATCGACCGGATACACCCCCGCTTTGGTAATGGTGTAGGTCCGCCCCAGAAAATCAATGGACAAGGTGTCCTCCGAAACCAGGGTAAACCCTAAGTTTTCCGCTGCTGCCGGGAACGTACAGGTTTGTAAACGCGGAACAATACGCTCATAGGTTTGTTCGTATCCGTTGGCCATGGTGTTATTCACTATAGGGTACCGAGCTAAAAAGTCAATGCCCCCCTAGGGGGCTTAATGCCCCTATAAGGCCTCCGTAGTGAGAAAGCGGGGCGCCCTTTGCTTCGGGCAACCCTGATTAACCTGAGGCTAATCATCTTGCCCTCGGGGTGGTTTCACCAGATGACCCCTTGAAACCGCCCCAGGAGAGACCGAGAACCAGGGAGATTACCCTTCAGATGTTACGATACCCCGCATGGCAGCTATCCGTACGGCATCTGCCCGATTTATGGCGCCCAATTTGTTATACACGCTTCTAATACCGGCCTTAACCGTGTTGACCGATATGGATGAGCTATGGGCGATCTCTTCCCGGGTTAATCCCTGAGAAAGACCGATGAGTATTTTCCGCTCCCGCCAGGAGAGGTTTATGTGCGGTGGACGGTTTCGAGGCCGGTCGTCGTAGTACCTGGCTACGGTGGTGAGCTTTTTGGCATAGATCGATGAGTAGCGCCGGATCTTTTCAAGCCATGAGCGAGGTAGAGGGCAGGTGGGGATATGCAAGGCCGCGTTTGCCAGCGCGCGCATGTCTTTGCCCATCTCGATAAAGAACAGGTCAAACTCATTAGAATAGGCCAAGTTATAGGCTGCTTCCAGGGCCCTAAAACAGTTCTCCCTTTCTCCAGTATGGTATAGGCATACGGCTTCCCATACTTTCAGATGAATCTGACCAAAAAGGACCCTTCCGATGCTCTGGCTATTTTCCTGACGCTCCACGGTAGCCAAAACCGCAGGATACCGTTTTTCAGATAACTGGTATTTTATCTTGACCGTAATTTCCAGTCCGTGTAAGAGGGTATTCAAATCACTGACTTCAAAATCATTTTTTAACCACGAAGCAAGCTTATGGGTTTGCCCTATCTGGGAATAAAACCAGCCGGTAACCGTATCATATAACGTATAACGGTGGATATAGGCTTTTTCGTCCAGTTGAGCATGTAATTGGTGGAAAACTTCCCCAATCTTGGCGGAGTCTCCCTGAAATAGCTGGATCCGTAAGAGGAAAAAAAGGGCCCGGTTCTCAATCTCATACTGTTTTTTTTCCCGGGCCTTGTAGACGGCCTGGTACGCAAATTGCTCTGCGCTTTGTAGGTCCCCTTTAAAATAGGCCACCTCACACCGGGCAAGATCGTCCATGCCATACGCGCATCCTCCCATACAATTTGACATGTAAGGAACCGCTTGGGTAAGGGCTTGGATAAATTGTTCCATGTCTCCCTTTTCCGCAGTACCGACCCTACAAACCCAACTGCCAAGGCTCACAATATTTACCGGTCCGCTGGAAGCCCTGAAGTTGCCGGTCAAGAAGCAGAGGTAGGCTTTTTCAAAATACCTTACAAAATCATACCGGCGGGTATACATGCAGGTGATTAATCCGTGAAATCCCAAGTTATTGTAACAGCCGTATAAAACATAGCGGTTAAATTCCGACGGAGGCTGGGACTCAAAGGTAGCTTGTATGACCTTCAATTCCGCGAATACCTGATTAAACTTCCCCAAGTTTAAAAGGAGTCGAGTACGAACCGCATAGGCGTTGGGATAGTACTCATAGATATCCTTCGGGGCCCGGTCTAATATTTCCAACAGGAAGGTAGCAGTATCATCAGGCATGATTTGGGGAAAGGTATAGCTTATATCAATAATCTTCTGGTAATCGCCAATGTATTCATAATAGTGAACCGCATCCATGCGCAGTTGGTTTTTCCCGCACCACTGAGCGGCTTTGGCATACACCTCCTTTTTCTCTTCCTCAGAAAGTTCTTGCTGTTTTGCAACCAAGTACTCGAGAAACAGGTGGTGGATCAAGTAGGCGTTTAAATAGGAATCAAAACGAATAAAGGAACCTATCCGTTCCATTTCCTCGATGAGATCCGTATCGCCGGCCAATTCAGAGAGGAGTTCCCGGGGCCACCGGTCAATGAGGGAGAGCTTAATCAGGTAACGCTGCAATTCCAGAGATATGGTTCTCCATATTTCATGTTCAATCAGCTTAAAAATATTCAGTTTCATGGAAGATCGAGCATAAGCAGCGCCGGCAGGATCGTGTTTTATGGCTAAACTCAAGAGGTTAATGGCAAAAGCCCATCCTTCTGTCTCCTGATGAATGTGGGCCACCACCGTGGAGGATACGTTAATATGGTGGAGGTGAAAATAATCGGTTATTTCATCTTTACTGAACCGGAGTTCCTCTTCGTTTATCGTGACTAAAAGCCCCTTGGCAAGGAACTTCATGGTGTTTATATTTGGCTCAAGCCGGGAAATAAGAATAGTCGTCCTATTTAAATAGGGTCTATTAACCAAGTCTTCCATAAAACGTAAAACCGCTTTATCGTAGATAAGATGAAAATCGTCTAACACGAGGACATATTTCCTATCCAGGTGGATATCTTCATTAGGAATGGCGAGGTATCTATCGAACTGCCATTCCGTCTCAGGAAAACCAATATCCGCTAATTTAGCGGCAAACTGCTGATTAGACAAAGAAATGGCCCGGATGAAATTCTCCCAGAACCGGGATCCCAGGTTATCTGTTTCTGAAAGCTGGAGCCAGATGGTAACCAGCTTATATTCCTGTAAAAAAGAATACACCGCCTGGGTTTTACCATACCCTGCTCCAGCAACCACGGTGATAAGGGGGCTTTGCAGGGCCTTTTCCAATAATTGGTGTATATGGGGCCGCGGTAGATACCCTTGGTTAACTGAAACAACCGGTACATTGCTATGAAAAAACTGATTGTGCATACATTTTCCTTGTGCTTACTTCCAGGACCGCCTTCGATCGTAAGTTGCATCTCCTGCTATATCAGTTTATACCTATGGACTTTGGTTAATATGACTATTTTACTAAAAATAGGAATCTGTTACGAATTATGGTGTATCTCGTTCCTTATTCTGCACGTCCCCCTTTTAAACCTGCCCTCATAAGGGCGTCTCGGAAACAGACGGGGTTTCCTGGGGCAGGATAAGGCTGAACACCGACCCTTCACCGGCATGGCTTTCCACTTCTACCCTGCCCTGATGCATCAGGGCGATATGGCGAACAATGGACAGCCCCAGGCCGGTTCCACCGGCTTCACGGCTGCGGGCCCGGTTAACCCGATAGAATCGTTCAAATACCCGTTCCAGATGTTCTCCAGGAATACCAATACCCCTATCCCATACCTGGATAACCAGTTCTGCAGGGGCAGTAAAAACCCTGGCCCCCACCTCTGAGGAAGGAAGGGAATACTTCACCGCATTATCCAGGAGGTTGATTATGGCCTGGATAATAAACGAACCGTAAACCTTGGCGGTAAGTCCCCCAGGACAATGGGCGCTCAGGCGTATATCTTTTTTCTTTGCCTGCAGGGTGATCGCCTTAAAGGCTTCCTCCAGCAGGAACCCAACATCCTGTTCTTCCATACCAGGCCGCGGGCTTCCCTCATCCTCAAGCCGCACCAGGGTCAAAAGGTCGTTGATAAGGTTCTCCATACCTTGAGCGTTTTTCGCAATGATCCCAAGGCCATGACGAATCTCCTCAGGATCGTCGAGAGGAGTGTCGAGCAGATTTTCAGAAAAGCCTTTTACCAACTGAATGGGCGTCCGTAGTTCGTGAGAAACATTGGCCACAAAATCCGTGCGTACCTGTTCAAGTCTGACCAACCGGGTAATATCACTCATCACCATGACCACTCCTTCAGGGGTAACCGTATCCTGATCCGCCTTGAGAGGCGCGGCAAAAACCCGAAAGTGCTGAGCTGCCCCCCCGCTATGCAGGGTGAGGTGTAGTTCCTCCGCGGTATTGCTGACCAGTACCCGGTGAGCCGCAGCTTCCAGCTCCGTGGAATGGGTCGCTGCCAGCAGGGAAAGAGGAGCTAGGGGGATGGATTCATCCAGGGTAAACAGGGCACGAGCCTTGGGATTTACCAGATGCAGCATGAGCTTGTTATCCATAGCCAATACCCCTTCGGTCATGCCGTTGAGAATGGTCTCAAGCCGCTGGCCTTCTGCCCGGGCCGCCCTTATCCGGGAGGATAATGCCGAAGCCATCCGGCGTAAGGCCGCTTCCAGCAGGATCCATTCCCGGGTGTTCTGGGGGGACGGGTCTATGGTCAAGCCTTGAGGATTATCCGTGGCAGCTTGGGCAATCTGGAGGAGGCGGTTCACCGGACGGGAAAGGGAGCGGGAAAAGAGATACACCATGCCCCCGGCAGCCAGGATAACCAGGATCCCGAAGCAGAGAAAGGGTAATGCTGCAGAAGCAATGCGCTGCCAAAAACTGGGCACTTGCTGGGACAGACGAAACACCCCTTGTACATTCCCTTCCTGGTCGTAAACCGGCAGGGCAGCGTACAGGAACTGTAAGCCCAGGGTACTCGAATTCCGGCGGGCCCTGCCCGCCCTGCCTGCAAGGGCGGTCTTGACCTCCGGCCGATCCCGGTGGTTTTCCATATCTCCGATTACCTCAAGATGAGAATCTGCTATGACCCTTCCATCCTGCTGAATAAGGGTAAACCGGTAGGGTGTATCCCTCAGGGAGGCAATTCCTGCCTGAGGCCCTTCACCCAGGTCCCCCACCAGGGGCCGCAAAATCTCCGCAGTATCCAGGAGATTGCGAAGGTTCGTCTCATAATACAGGGAATTCATACAGAGCAGGACCGCTGCGATAAAGACCAGGACCATACTCACCACGCTTATAAGGAGTACGCTGAGGGTGGCGGTGAATAAGGTTTTCATAGTCCTCCTGTTTTTAAAGCGCCTCCCCTATGCTCAAGGGGCAATGGCCCCCTTAAAACGGTAACCCACACCTCGGATGGTTTCAATCATGTCCCCTGCTTCTTTGAGCTTTTTCCGTAGCCCCAGGATCTGTACGTCCACGGAACGATCGGTTACCGGATAATCAGGACCCCGGATGGCAGCTATAAGGCGGTTTCGGGAGAATACCTGATCAGGATGGGATAGAAAATGCTGCAATAAGGCGAATTCCGTGGCAGAAAGCTCGAGGAGGGTTTCACCGTAGTGAGCCTCATGCCGGGCAGTATCCAGCCGGAGCTTTCCCTGCTGCCAGAGGGTTTTTTCCCCAGGCTTTTCCACCGCTTCCTCAAGCCTCCGCAAGGCAGCCCGGATTCGGGCAATAAGCACCTTGGGACTGTAGGGTTTTACCACATAATCATCCGCCCCTAGTTCTAATCCCACCACAATGTCCGCTTCTTCCCCTCGGGCAGTGGTCATAATAACCGGGATGCTGCGGAAAGGGGCATCCATTTTGAGCTTTTTCAGCACCTTAAACCCATCCATACCGGGAAGCATAATATCCAGGATAATGCACGCCGGGGTTTCCTGTTTCAGCAACCCCAACGCTGCCTCTCCGCTTGAGGCCATAAGCAGTTTCCAGCCTTCTTTCTGCATCGCGCAGGAAAGCATGTCCTGAATATCCAGATCGTCTTCAATAATTAGAATACCGTGCTGTACCACCTGCACCTCCTTACGTAACGAGAGTTCGATGGAATCTAAAAGCCCACGAATACACACGAATTATTCATATAAATGAGTATTAATTCGCGGACTTTTTTCTTTTTGTCGAACTCATGTTACTTGAAAGATCTAAAACCCTCCTGTGGTTTGACCTTGGGTCTTTACCGGCCCTAGGCTCGCTCGGTAAGCTCTTCCTTCTCTCGAATCTCAAAGAGCTTCCGGTCCAGTTCCGCGAGCTTCATCTGTTGCAGCGCCCATTTATATTCCACGGGCAACACCTTGACAAATCGGGGCCTAAAATCAGCCCACCGCTCCAAAATACCTTTGGCATAGACCGAACCGGTCCAGTAGCTGTGTTTCATGATGGTATCCTTGACAAACCCGGCGTCTTCCTCGTTGTCCAGCCCGGATAGCTCTACCATGCCCTTGTTCAAAAAGAACTCGAAGTTTCCATCCCGGTCCAGGACATAGGCGATACCCCCGGACATACCTGCCGCAAAATTCCTTCCCACCTTGCCAAGAACAATGAGTCTGCCGCCGGTCATGTACTCCGCGCAATGATCCCCTGCGCCTTCCACCACGGCCACAGCCCCGGAATTCCGCACACAGAACCGTTCCCCTGCCACTCCTGCGGCGTACAGTTCCCCAGAGGTAGCGCCGTAAAGGACCGTATTCCCCACGATGATGTTCTCCTCGGTCTTAAAGGAAGAACCCGCTGGAGGCGCCACCACGATCCGGCCTCCAGAAAGTCCCTTCCCGAGGTAGTCGTTGGTATCTCCTGCCAATCGGAAGGTGATGCCCTTGGCAAGGAAGGCGCCGAAACTCTGTCCGGCAGAGCCGGAAAAATCCACGGTAACGAAGTTCTCAGGCAGACCCTGGCCGCCAAAACGTTTGGACACCTCGTAGGAGAGCATGGCCCCCACTGCCCGGTCGGTGTTGCGGATGGGGAATTGCAGGGCCGTGGGCATCTTCTTGTCCAGGGCCACGAGGCATTGGTCAATGAGCTTCCGGTCCAGGACCTCCTTAATTTGGTGGATCTGATCCTGGACACAGTGGGTTTCCCTGCCCCCAGGCAGGTCCTCCGGTCCTTCCGCCTTGTAGAGGATCCGGGAAAGATCCACTGCCGCGGACTTGGACTTACCGCTGGACCGCTGGCGTAAGAGGTCTGGTCTGCCGATAAGCTCATCAAAACGCCGGAATCCCAGGGAAGCCATGATTTCCCGGGTTTCCTGGGCAATAAACCGAAAGTAATGGATCAGGTATTCGCTCTTGCCGGAAAAACGCTCCCGCAACACCGGGTCTTGGGTGGCAAGCCCCATGGGACAGGTGTTTTCGTGGCACTTACGCATCATCACACAGCCCAAGACAATGAGCGCCGCAGTCCCAAAGCCGAACTCTTCGGCCCCGAGCATCCCGGCGATGACTATATCCCGGCCGGTTTTGAGCTGGCCGTCGGTTTGCAGCCGCACCCGGCCTCGCAGTCCGTTGCGGACCAAGACCTGATGGGTCTCGGCTAGACCGATTTCCCAGGGCAGCCCTGCATGGCGTATGCTGCTCTGAGGACTGGCCCCGGTTCCGCCGTCATACCCGGAGATGAGGATGTTGTCCGCGTGGGCCTTGGCAACCCCGGCAGCCACAGTACCCACCCCGCTTTCAGATACGAGTTTCACGCTGATCCGGGCCCGGGGATTGGCGTTTTTAAGGTCAAAGATAAGTTCCGCTAAGTCTTCTATAGAATAGATATCATGATGGGGAGGGGGACTTATGAGGGTAACTCCAGGGGTGGAATACCGGGTCTTGGCAATGAGGGCATCCACCTTATGCCCCGGCAGTTGCCCCCCTTCCCCAGGCTTGGCTCCTTGGGCAATCTTGATTTGGAGTTCTTCTGCATTGCCCAGGTATTCGCTGGTAACCCCGAAACGGCCTGATGCGATCTGCTTGATGGCGCTCCGGGTCCAGGTTCCGTCTGCACGAACCGGAAAACGTTCTGGATTCTCCCCTCCCTCCCCGGAATTGGAGCGGCCGTGGATGGAATTCATGGCTACGGCAATGGTCTCGTGGGCTTCCCGGGAGATGGAACCAAAGGACATGGCCCCGGTGGTGAAGCGCTTCATGATGGTTTCCACGGTTTCCACCTCTTCCAGAGGAACCGGAGATACAGGGCCCCCTTGGACCGTACCCAGCGGCGCAAAGTCCAGGAGTCCCCGGATCACATGGGGGTTTTGATTGAGGGTATTCACCGCAGCGGAAAACCGCTTAAATTTGGCGTCGTCCCCTGTACGGACCGCCCACTGCAACAGGTGGATGGTTTCAGGGTTCCATCCGTGGTTTTCACCGTCTTTGCGCCATCGGTACTGGCCTGCTCCGGTAAGAAGCCAGGGAAGGGGATCTGATTCACGTAAGGTATCTCCAGTCTGGGCCTGGACTTCCCGGGCAGCTTGGTAGATCGCCACGGCCTCGGCTTCCAATTCCGGAAATCCTGCGCCCCTTATCCGGCTCACCGTACCCTGAAAACAGGTGGCGATGACCTCTTCCCCAAGGCCCACTGCCTCAAACACCTGGGCGCCCCGGTAGGAACGGAGGGTACTGGTTCCCATCTTGGACATGACCTTGAGCATGGCTTTTTGTAGGGCCTTGAGGTACTGTTTTCCTGCATGGGGGAAATCCCCCACCCGCTTACGGTCAGGCCCCTGGCACATAGCCGCGATAGACGCAAGGGCGCCATAGGGGACGACCAGATCCGCTCCATACCCAAAGAGTAAGGCAAAGTGCATGATCTCCCGGGGTTCTGCAGACTCGATGATGATGGAACCCCGCATCCGCAAGCCTTCCCGGATAAGCCCATGATGTACCGCTCCTACCGCCAAGAGGGCAGGCACGGCGCAGCGCCCTGCTTCGGGAATCAGACTCGCCCGATCAGACAAGATCACCAAGGACACCCCTTCCCGGACCGCCTTAATTGCCTCAGCAACCAAACGATCCACTGCAGGTTTAAGGGATGGGACCCCAGGACGCTGGTATTCATGGTGCTCTCCAATAAAGGAAGAAACGTAAAACGTGGCATCCAAGGTACGAGAACTAAAGACCTCGGGCTTTAGGGCCTTGAGCCGCACTAAATCCTCGGGAGTGAGAATAGGATTGAGTACCTTGATCCTCCGACAATGCGCCTCAGTCTCATCCAAGAGGTTCGCTTGGGGGCCCACGAAACTCGTCAAGGTCATCACCAAATCTTCCCGAATAGAATCAATAGGCGGGTTCGTTACTTGGGCGAAAACCTGCTTGAAATACCCATAGACCCGTTGACTCTTGTCGGAAAAGATTGCCAAGGGGGTATCGGTTCCCATGGAACTCGTCGGCTCCTGACCGGTCTCGATCATGGGGATAAGAAGCCGTTCCCGATCTTCCCGGGTATACCCGGCGGAACGCTCCATGAACAGGGTCTGACCTGGGGATATCTCCTGGGAAGGTTCCGGCACTTGGGTCTGCGGTAAGGTAAGGATCTGCTTGGTCCAGGCGGAATAGGGTTTTTTCTGGTACACCTCCCGTTTAGCCTCCTCATCCGGGATGATACGACCCTCTTGGAGATCCACCAGGAGCAGCTTTCCTGGAAGGAGCCGCCCCTTATAGGCCACTTCCCCAGGATCAAAATCCTGCACACCCGTTTCAGAGGCCATTACAATGAGATCATCTTTAGTAATGGTGTACCGGGAAGGCCGCAGGCCATTCCGATCGAGGGTTCCTCCCACATACCGGCCATCGCAAAACACCATTGAGGCAGGGCCATCCCAAGGTTCCATCATACATGCGTGGTATTCATAAAAGTCCTTGAGCCCCTGGGGGATGGGGTTCTTCTGGTTCCAGGATTCGGGGATCAGCATCATCAGCGCATGAGGAAGGCTCCTGCCCGACATGACCAAGAGTTCCAGCATATTATCGAAACTGGCGGAATCACTCTTGTTTGGTTCAATCACCGGCAGCAGGTCCTGGAGATCCTGACCAAACCGGGGATGGGAAAAGAGGGCCTCCCGGGCCTGCATCCAGAAGCGGTTTCCTTTAACCGTGTTAATTTCACCGTTATGAGCCACCAAGCGGAAAGGCTGGGCCAAGGGCCAGTTGGGAAAGGTATTGGTGGAGAACCGGGAATGGACCAGAGCTACCGCAGTTTGCACGGCTGCATCGTTGAGCTCCGGGTAATAGGCTTTAAGCTGGGTAGGCATGAGCATACCCTTATACACGATAATCCGGGAAGAAAGGGAGGGGAAGTACACTTTTCCTATAGAAAGGGTCTCCTGGGGGGCAATGGCTTTTTCCAGTTTTTTTCTAAAAAGATAAAGGCTCAATTCCAGGCTGGTGATGCCCTGAACATCCCTGGTTACCTCCTGCTTCGGTATCAGCACGAGCTGTTTCACCAAGGGCTCCCCGGTTTGGGCAATGGAGCCGAGGACCTCCCGGGTAACCGGCACATCCCGCCACAGGGGGGTGGTAAACCCCGTGCGTTCCGCGGTCTCGGCTATCAAGTCCAGAACGTGGAAGCCGAGGGATGCGGCGGTTTTACAGGTTTCAGGGCCAGAAAAAAAGGCCAAACCCGTACCATAGGTTCCTACCGGAGGAAGACCGGGGATCACTTTTTTATAGTAATCATGGGGTATCTGTATAAGGACCCCCGAACCGTCGCCGGTTTTGTTGTCCGCACTTTCCGCTCCCCGGTGTTCCATCCGCTCCAAGACCTCGAGGCCCCGCTGCAGGATGCTGTGGGAAGCTCGCCCCTTAATATCTGCGACGAATCCTATGCCGCAGGAATCATGCTCATCTTCCTTTTGGTACAGGCCCTGGTTCAAAGATGGGAGGCACTGGTCTTGCCCCTCCTCGTATTCACCCATGATCAACTCCTCTCATAACAACGCAATTACCGCTTGCGGCTAGTATGCCATAAAGAGGCGTCTTTATGCAAGAACCGGTATAAATTTACCCAGGGACAGGTCATTTAGAAATATATTTCCTTATTTTACAAGGAGTTACAAAAGTACATGCCCGTTCCTTGTAAATTTATCCTTTGCGGGGTAATCCCCGAGTCTTGCGAGGTTAGCCCCGAACCATTCTTGTGAAGGGGGGTGAAGTCTTGCAAAAAACGAGAGACCCATCCACTGAAAGGTTCCTATTGGGTTATTCCCCTGTACGGATAGCATCCTTCTTTTCCAGTTCGCGAAAGGCAGCCTCCAGGAACGGATCGAGCAAGAGCAATCCCCCTTTGGTCAGTGCAAGCGGTTCTGATTCGAGCAGTCCCCGGTTGCGCCAGCAGGCGATGGTGTCGGGAATACAGGCTTCCATATCCAACCCAAAGCGCTGCCGAAACAGGCCTGGATCTGGTCCCTTACGATACCGGAAACCCATAAGGAAGGTCTCTTTTATGAGGGTGAGCCGATCCAGGTCTTCCATGAGCAAGCCTTCTCCTGCTGCATCCTGGACGCTCATAGCTCTCTTGCTCCAAGATATATACGCATCCACATCAGGATTCACCGTAAACCGCCGGCCCCTTCCCTCAGCGTCGTCAATGACGGTAGCAGAGGCTCCTGGTCCAAGGCCAAGCCAGTTTTCCATGCGCCAATACCGTATGTTATGAAGGGCCTCCTTACCGGGACGGGAAAAATTGGAAACCTCGTATTGTCCGTAACCCTGCTGCTCCAAGGTATCCCGGCCTGCAATCCACAAAGCATCAGCCCTGTCCGGATCCGGAAGCCCTCGTTCTGCAGGCGTCCCGTGAGACGCTAAGGGAGTTCCTGGTTCCAGGGTTAAGGCATAGAGAGAAACATGACCCGGTTCATAGGCCAGAAGCCGCTCCATATCCTGTAAGAGGATAGTTTCATCTTGTAAAGGAAGACCGGTGATAAGATCCGCTGAAAAGTCCGAGCCGAATAGGTCCTGAACCAGGCGGAGCCGTTCCTGCAGCAAAGCTCCATCCCCAACCCGATGCACTGCGCTGCGGGAAGGCTCATGAAACGTCTGGATCCCCAAACTCAGCCGGGTAACGCCCTTGTCCCTACAGGTTTTGAGAAAAGCCTCTCCTGCAGATTCGGGATTTGCCTCTACGGTAATTTCCGAAGGGGCTTTGATCCCTTGATTCCAGAGCTTCCCGAGCCCTGAAAGCAAACGCCCCATTCCAGCAGGTCCCAGCATGGAGGGAGTTCCTCCACCGATATACACTGTGGGAATATGGATAAGGCCGAATTCCTGTACCCGTATTTCCGCTTCTTTAAGGATGGCCTCAGGGTAGGTATCCGGCCGGCTGTCATGGGGCATAACCGGAATCGAATAAAAATCGCAGTAATCACACGCCCCTGCACAAAAAGGAACGTGGATATAGAGGGAAGCAGTATTCCCCGCCTTAAGGTCTGCCAAACCGGGTCAAGGGCCAATACCGGAACAGGACCTTCCCGATGATACTGTCCACCGGCACCGGCCCCCAGGTACGGGAATCATTGGTATTACTCCGGTCATCCGAGAGGACGAAATATTCATTCTCCCCTAATACCAAGGTTTCCCGGTTTCCTGAAAAGGGAATTGAGGCATCCCACAGCGCAGGAACCTGGGGGATGGTAACATCATAGGTCTTGTCAGATAATTCAAACTCCGTAAAGGTGTAGGACTCACCCTTGGGTTTGATCCGTAACACATAGTTGGTCATGGTAATCTCGTCTCCGGGAAGCCCGATGACCCGCTTAATGAAACAGGGGTCTCTCTGGATAAACCCTATCCGCTGAGCAGTAAAGAACCGGATCCCTCCATCGAGGATCCGAACCAAGATACTTGGAGGAGTATCAAAAGCATTGTCTACCAGAACCACATTACCCCTCCGGAACAGCAGAGCATGATTCAGCCATTCAGGGGGAAGTAAGGAATACAATACATACGAAGAAACGATGAACCGGTCTCCTATCCTGAGTTCCGGCTGCATCGCATCGCTTTCCAGAACCCTGGTAGAAAAAAACAAGGTAGTCAAGGCGATATACCCAATATAAAAGATACAAAACCCTAACACCACCCAGCGGAAATGATGACGTTTCTTTTTTTGATCCGCATACGAAGCGTATCGGTGCTTACCAAAAGCCATGGACATTCTCCCTTTAGGACCCTAACGAATCAGACCTATACGTCCTATAGGCCAATAAATGATAGAACCCTTACCCAGGATCTTGGCCTCCCGGATGGGACCAAAAGAACGACCGTCCCGGGAATTATCCCGATTATCTCCCAGGGGCAGGACCCTGCCTTCAGGGACATACCAGCCTTGGGTATGCCGGGAGAGCCGCACCCGATACCGGGGATCCTGGGGATAGGCCCCCCGGATCACCTCAAGACCCGCTTTATCCCGGGACCGGTCATCGGGATACCGTAGTTCATTGGCGGAAGCGGTGAGATTCATAAGGCGGAGCGGAGGATTGAGGCGTAATTCCATATATGCCATTGCCTTTCCTTCAGCTTCCAAGACTGGATACGCCTCCGGCTTTATGAGACGGCTGATACGGTGATTGAACTGCCGCTGAGCGTTGAATTCCCGTTCTTCAGTCCACCGGGTCTCTCCGGCAAAACGGATCCGAAATTCCCCTCGGTGGAGCACGAACTGATCCCCCCCCCAGCCGACCCCTCGTTTTATCAGGAAATGGGCCTTGGGTTCCCCGGATTCGTCTCGATCAATATCAACCAGGGAAATGGTCAGCATATAGATGATACGCTGGGCTATGTCAAAAGCCGGACCTCGGGAAAGATACGAAGGATTCTCAAAGATGATAATATCATTCCGTTTGGGACTAAGGGGACTCGGCAGCTTGGCCATCCCCGGAAGCAGTTCAGGGCCGAATATGATCTTATTTACAAAGATCCGGTCTCCGATGAGCAAGGTATCAATCATGGAACCTGAAGGAATCTCGTACGCCTGAAAGAGGTACTGGTTAATGAGGAGCACCACCCCCACGGCCCATACAAAGGCTTCCAGCCAATCCAGAATCGGATTCTTAGCTTTTTGTTTTTCTTTTTTGATCCGCCGGATCCGTTTCCGGTAACTGAGGTATCTTTCGGTAAGCGCTTCAAGCCGATCTAAATAACTGTGTTTTTTCATAGTATCCATTTTTTCTATCTTTTTCTGCTGCCCTTGTCCATGCTATTTTTCCATATCATTCAAAACCCTATCATGAAGCACCATCGTTGACAAGGGGAGCAGGGCCTCCCTATAATTCCTTATGGCCAAAATAGAAAAAATCGCTGCCAAGAAGAAGCCTCCTTTGGAGATCTTTCCTGAAGATACCGTACATTTACCGGTTCTCCTGGGTATCAGGCCCGGAGTATATTTAGGGGTGTTCTATGCCCTTATCCTCCTGACGATCTTCTTTTTGTTGTTTCTCTATCCGGGGCTTTCTAAGCCCGGCAGTGTCTTGGTCTTGCGTTCTGAACCCCTGGGGGCAGCGGTCCGAGTGGATGGAGTGTATAGGGGGACCACTCCTTGCGAAATTTTCATCTCTCAGGGAAACCATCCGATTGACATGACCCTTCCTGGTTTTTCAGAGTATCATCGGGACCTGGAAATTCAGGGGCGCCTCTTGGGTTCCCTGTTTTTCCCCCGTAAAGAACACCTGGCAGGAACCCTTGAGGAGATCCGTCCCGGGGCTGCCTTGCGCGCGGGGGCTGGGGATTATGCGGCCTGGTCTTTTACCGGGGAGCCGACGGCAAGTTACCAGATCCCCCAAAGCCTCTCTGAGGGGGCCTACCGTTCAGGCCCAGGAGCCAGGGATCTCCCCGCCTACGAGATCATGGACAAGGTGCTCCGAAGTGCTAGCCGGTTTACCTCGACCAGGGCAGGGCTCCGGGACCTTATCCGGGCAAAATATATCCTCGATAATGGAGGCCTAGCCCCTTCACCCCTAAGCCTGCTCCGTTCTCTAGAGGATATAGGAGCCTATCTTGCTGAGACTCCAGGAAGCGGGATATGGCTTGAAGGGATACTCCCAGGGGAAATGGCCTCGATTCTAAAGAAACATCCTTGGTATACCAAACAGGCCCAGCACGCGGGAGCGCTCAGTCCGGGGACCCGGTTTGAGGGGCCTGCCCTGGGAGGGCCTCTGAACCTGGAGTCTCTCCGGTTCAGAGAAATCCCATCAGGAACCCTGGTCCCAGGAGGGGGGATTTTTCCCTGGGAAGTCCCTATAGAGGCGTTCCATATCGCGGAAACCGAAGTGTCCCTAGCATCGTGGGAGGCCTTTCTGGAGGCTCAGCCTGCATGGGGGGCAGAAAACACCCCGACGCTGATAGAGCAAGGACTGGTTACTGAGGACTACCTCCTATCCCTGGATCATCCCGCCTCAGAGCGGCCTGGGTCTTCTTCGGTGCCGGGGGTTTCCTGGTATGCGGCTGAGGCGTATTGCCAATGGCTCACGGGGTTGCTCCCTCCGGCATGGGCAGCGTATGAAGTCCGGCTTCCCAGCGAGGAGGAATGGGAATACGCTGCCTGGGCAGCACAAGAGGTAGGGCTTACCGATATGATCGGAGGCCATTGGGAATGGTGCCGGGATCCCTACGTGCCTTTCCCTTTCCTTTCGGCGGACAAGGAAACCGGGGAGGAGATTGGTTCCCCAGAACGGGTGCTTCGGGGAGGGGCCTGGGTAAATCAGGGGGATTCAGTGGATCCCGGAACTAGGGCTTCCCTTCCTCCGGTTTTCTGTTCGGTCTTTGTTTCTTTCAGGCCGGTCCTTGCCCCCAAGTCCGGGATTCCCCTAAAGGAGCTTTCTTATGAGTGAAGGGATCAAGATCATCGCCATAAACCGTAAGGCCCGGCATGATTATTCGGTGGATGACACCTATGAATGCGGCATAGAGCTTTTAGGGACCGAGGTAAAATCCTTTCGGGATGGGAAAATCTCCTTTCCCGACGCCTGGGCAGAGGCGGTACAGGGGGAGGTGTGGCTCCGTTCCCTGAAGATTGCAGAGAATCCCTTTTCTTCGATATTTAACCACGACCCAGACCGGAAGAAGCGTTTGCTCCTGCACCGGGAAGAGATCAAACGTATCAGCCGCAAGGTCAATGAGAAGGGGTACACCCTTATTCCCCTGTCCTTTTATTTTAAGCATGGCCGGGTTAAGGTGGAATTGGGGCTTTGTAAGGGGAAAAAGACCTATGATAAGCGGGCAGACATCCGGGAGCGGGATGTGAAGCGGGATATAGCCCGAGACTTTCGCCGAGGGCTCCACTAGGGATTTTAGTTTCTGAACAGGTACCTTCTTAGATCAAGAAATTGGGAGGCAAAAATAAAGAAAACCCCTTGACTTTTTGGAGAATACATGTATAGAAGCGCTTGTTTCTTGCTATTTACCGCCCCTCCTATTAATTAGGTTTCTTTATCTAGCAAAGACTTATGCCCTACGGAGGGTTCTTTTTCCGCGGCCGGGGTTTCTGCTCTTATAATAGAGTTGTTCGAGAACCAACCGGGTTCTCGAACAAGTCCAATGAGTATTGAACAAATTTTCTTCTATGTTATTATAAAGTCATGAGTGGCCAATTAGCATTATTTGATACAGAAGCCGAAGAAACTATATATGAAAAGGAAGAATACTTAACTCAACAATTGATTACCTATATAGGAAATAAAAGATCTTTGCTTGGATTTATTGGGAATGGTATAAAAATAGTCCAAAAGAAACTCGGAAAAACAAAACTGAAGATTTTTGATGTTTTTAGCGGTTCTGGCGTTGTATCAAGATTTTTTAAACAGTATTCAAGTTTACTAATCGCAAATGATTTAGAAAAATATGCTACTCTAATTAATCAATGTTATCTGACAAATATTAGTTCAATAAATACTAAAGAATTAAATAGTATTTATAGAGATATTTTAAACAATGCTGATAATAATTTGCTATCAGGAATTATCAGGGAATTATATTCACCAAAAGATGAAAATAATATAAACATAGAAGATAGAGTATTTTATACAGTGCGTAATGCTATGTATATAGATACAATCAGACAATTAATAGATAATGTACCAGAAAATTATAAAAAATTTTTTCTTGCACCATTATTATCAGAAGCGTCTATTCATGCTAATACTTCAGGTGTATTTAAAGGATTTTATAAAAACCGTGAAACTGGAATAGGTCAATTTGGCGGCCTTAATCAAGATGCGTTGTTTAGAATCACAGGGAATATAGTCTTGCCATTCCCCATATTCAGTAATTTTGAAACAGATACTTTAATTTATAATGGTGATTCAAATAATATTATTAAAGAGCTACCAGAGGTTGATATTGCTTATCTTGATCCTCCATATAATCAGCATCCTTATGGTTCAAATTATTTTATGTTAAATCTAATTTTAGATTATAAGTATCCAGAAAATACTAGTAAAGTTTCCGGTATACCTGATAACTGGAATAGATCAAATTATAATAAAGAAAATTATGCTTATTCTGCATTATCAGATTTAGGCCGTGCAGAAAAATAATATGACCGAATCAATCAAATGCAGGGGATATGGAATAATTCCAATCACCATGAAATTTAGCCGCTTTTAATTTTATTTTCATAAACTCATCATCAGTTATTTTTTGGCCGGTGGCATATTTCCC
>JAIRLU010000085.1 GCA_031259215.1 Treponema sp.
CTCAGTTTCCGAACAACTTCCGCTTAAAAAACGATAAAAAACGTGGATTTTATTAAGAAATCCACGTTTTTTGGAGACTTGTTCGAGAACCAACCGGGTTCTCGAACAAGTCCAATAAAGAGGGTGCATCCTTTTCGCGGATTAACCGGATCGAGGGATCCCTTCCTTAATTTTTTAAATGGCTATTGCTTTTTTATAATTTGGACAGTATACTATTTTGAAATGGATATTTATTTGATGCAAGTTTAAAATGAATGGTTATTCTTTGTAAGGGTATATAGCCATAACTTCTTAAATAAATTTCTTTCATTTCATCAAAAGGGTAGTACATAGTTAGTTCTTGAGGGCCTTGGGGAGGGTATACTATGGGTGCAAAATACTATCACCTGCATACAGTGAATTGTATGCTTTTTTATATTATAGCGGATCAAAAAACTCATGGGGCAGCATATAATTGTTGGCTAAAACCCCCCCCCCCCCCCCCTACCGATGTATTAGGAGTAAGAAGATCGAAGCGTTCAAGGGATTTGTTCTTATACCCTGGGTATAGAATTGTAGCGGATCCTTTTTTGATATCTAGTCTTCCAGGGGAAGAGGGAGTATCGATTGTTCTCACAGAGAGAGTTTGTTGATAAAGACAAGGATCTATATAACTGCCAATGAGGATGAGGTTTTCTTTATAAAAGGTAGTTTGTTTGTAGGAGGTTACGCAAAATGGTCTATACCTTAATGGTGCTTTAAAGCCTCAAGGTTTGAAGGAGCATTAAAAGAATTTTTAATAAGGTTGCAGTTTGGTCAGAATTAAGATGAGGGAAGTGTATAGACGGTGTATACTATAAGTCTATATTTAATGAAGAATATAGTAAACCCAGAGCCTTGGTTTCTATAGTTTTCTAAGGGGGAATCGAATGCGTGAGACAGCATTGCGGCCGGTGATCCGGTTGATCAAAGAAAAGTGTGTTAATTGTCATAAATGTATCATGGTTTGTCCTGTAAAAATGTGCAATAATGGTTCCGGACCTACAGTGGAGTTTAATAGCGATCTTTGTCTTGGCTGCGGTGAATGTATTCATGCTTGCGATCATCATGCCCGGGTAGGCATTGATGATTTTGATCTGTTTATGCAAGCCCTCAAGGCAGGAACCAATATGGTGGCTATCGTGGCCCCGGCTATTGCTACCATGTTTGGCGGGGAATACTTGAGATTTAACGGGTATCTCAAGAAAATCGGGGTCAAAGCGGTATTTGATGTCAGTTTTGGGGCAGAACTCACGGTTAAGTCCTATCTTGCGTACAAGAAGAAAAAGAACCCTCCCATTATCATAGCTCAGCCCTGTCCCTGTCTGGTTTCCTTTATTGAAATATACCGGCCGGAACTCATTCCCTACTTGGCGCCTGCAGATAGCCCTATGGTGCATACGATGAAGATGATTAAACGGTTCTACCCCCAGTATGCCGGCTATAAAATCGCGGCTATTTCTCCCTGTTATGCCAAACGAAGGGAATTCGACGCGGTGGGTATTGGGGATTACAATGTAACCTTTAATGCAATCCTCGATCATTTAGACCATACCAAGGACAGCATGACTAAATATAGCCCCATTCCCTATGATAATCCTGCGGCAGAACGGGCGGTGCTGTTTTCTTCCCCTGGAGGACTCATGCGTACCGTTGAACGCTATGATAGTAACGCTTCAATTCATACGAGAAAGATAGAGGGGAATCCCGAAGTGTACCATTATCTCGCTCATTTAGGGAAAGTGATCAAGAACCAGGGTAGTTGGCAGTACAATCTGGTGGATTGCCTTAGTTGTAAAATGGGCTGTAACGGCGGATCTGCTACACCAAACCGGAGCAGGCAAATTGACGAAGTTGAAATAAACGTGGAAAAACGGAATATTGCGGCCAAGGCATATTATAGGAAGCATCGAAATGAGCGTTCTGCAAAGCGCAAACTCGAAAAACTTCTGGATGATTATTGGCAAGAGGGCCTCTATGACCGTTCATACATCAACCGATCCGAGATATTTAAGCGGAACGTTAAATTTCCCTCCAAGCAGGATATACAGGCTATACATGCTAAAATGTATAAAACCAAGGAGCGGGACTTCCTCAACTGTTCTGCCTGCGGGTATGAAAACTGTGAACAGATGGCAGTAGCTCTTATTAATGGGCTCAACCGCCTTGAAAATTGCCGGCATTTCGTTGAAATCGAGAGAGACCTATTGAATAAACAACACAAAGCAGAAATTGATCATACCGTTAACACGGTGTATGGTCATACCCTAGAGGAGATGAATAGAAGTCTTCAGGGTATTGGGTCTTTGACCCAGCTTATCAATGAAACGGCCTCGGCGGTCCTTAAATCCACGGCGGTGGTTGAAACTATGGTAGAGAATGTCCGGTCTATCTATAAAACCCTGGAACATAACGCGGAAAATGTCTTGAAACTCAATGCCTCTTCGCTTGAGGGCAAGAGCCGCATTACTAAAATAGCGGAATTGATCACCGATGTGTCTACCCAGTCGGATGTGTTGATTCAAGCCTGTAAGGTAATCAGCGATATCGCGGATGAGACGAATATCTTGGGTATGAATGCGGCCATTGAGGCGGCCCATGCAGGGGATACCATTGGTAAAGGTTTTGCGGTCGTTGCCGGGGAGATCCGGCACTTGGCGGACAATTCCGGGCATCAGGCCGGGGAAATAGAAAAAAGCCTCAAAAGTATTAAACGGCTGATCGATAGTTCTTCTGAATCCTCTGCCTATGCCCAGGTACAGTTTGATGCTATCGTATCCTTAGTGGGCTCGGTAAAAGATGAAGAACTGAGTATCAGAAACGCAGTGGAAACGCAGAACAATGGAGGGCAGCAGATCATTCAATCCTTAAATGAGGTGAACGCATTAATACTCAAGATCAAATCTGAATCTACGGCGCTGTTGGAATCAGGCAAGACCGTGCTGGATAATATCAGTTCCCTTAAAACCATAAACTTAGGTTCCCGGGATCCCGCTGTTTCTTGAAACTGACCCACGGAAAAAGAACGATGCGGAGGGGTCAGCCCCTCCGCCCGTCCTTTCAGGGTTGCTCCTGGTGTTTATCTTCCAAGGCAGGTCCCCACGGCTACTGCGCTGTCGAGCATATAATAATCTGGGGGCACCGATTTAACCTTTCCCGCAGGAACCCAGAGATCCACCGGCCGGATCTCCGCACCTTGAAGAGCCACCATTTTACCGTAATCCCCCTGGGCGAGCAGTTCCGCTGCGGCCGTACCCAGGGTGGTGGCTAAAACCCGATCCGATGCACTGGGGATACCTCCCCGCTGTACATATCCTAAGACCGTTGCCCTGGTTTCCATACCTGTCTCCAGTTCAATCTCCTGGGCCACCCGATAGGCAATAGAGGTCTTCACGGTCTTTTCCCGGTATTTTTTACGGTCTTTTTTTTCCATGTCCTCTTCCTCGATGGACAAGGCCCCTTCAGCTACTACCACAATGGAGAAGGTCTTACCGCTTTGGGCCCGTTTGAGGAGGTGTCGGCCAATAGCTTTGATATCGTAGGGAATTTCTGGGATGAGGATCACATCCCCCCCTCCGGCAAGCCCCGCATATAGGGCAAGCCAGCCCGCTTTATGGCCCATCAATTCGATAACCATGACCCGGTTATGGCTTTGTGCAGTGGAATGGAGCCGGTCTATGGCTTCGGTCCCAATGGAAAGGGCTGAATGAAACCCAAAGGTCCGGTCTGTACCGACCATGTCGTTATCAATAGTCTTGGGAAGCCCTATCACATTGAGTCCTTCCTGGGAGAGACGGTATCCTGTGGTAGTGGTACCGTTGCCACCCAAGACCACGAGGCAGTCCAGGTTAAATTGCTGGTAATGCTCCTTGATCGCCTGGACCTTATCTTCGCTGCGGAAAGAAAAGTCATGATCCTCGAGACTTCCGGGCTTAAAGGGCTTTTCCCGGCTCGTCCCTAAGATGGTTCCCCCCCGGGTGAGGATCCCTGAAAAATCTTCCGGTTTGAGGAACCGCACATCCCCCTCAATTAGTCCCCGGTACCCGTTGGCGATTCCCAGGATGGTCATACCGTACCGATCATACGCCGCCCGGCATACCCCCCGAATAGCCGCATTCAAACCAGGGCAATCCCCTCCGCCGGTGAGAATTCCCAAGGTTTTCGTGGCAGTGTGATACATGGCTCCCATAGCAAACTCCTCTATATCAGATCCAGGTTTTCCGATTCTGCCCGCTCCATAAGCGCGGCCCGCTCGTCTTCATGGTCTGCAATGATGCTGGCCGCAAGGAAGCGGGCTACGGCGGTTTCCGTGGTATACGCTCCCATAGGAACCGCCCCTCCCCGCCAAAGTTCCCGGGAACTGGCATATCCTGCAAAATCTACAATCCCTTCTTGTTGGGAACTGCAATAAAACCGGACCCCTCGCCGCTTGCCCACGGTGAACACCCGCTTCAGGGAGTACGGCCCTTCCCGAAACCCTGCGGTCCCGGTATCGTAGAGTTCAAGAAAGAAGGTTCTTACCCCTTTGTCTATGAGGCAGGTGAGGTAATCTGAACGAAGCCCCGGATATATCCGGGTGACGCACATGGTATTGACCGCCTCTTCAAGGAGTTGGGATAACACATAGCGATCCGCTTCCAGCGGTCCGGTGAGTAAAGAACTGCCGAAAAACACCGGCCCCCCCATGTTCCAGTTCCGAAATCCATCCACCCCGATGCGTTCAAATTTGAGATTTAAGGGGGATAAGACCTTCCCCCCATACACCACATAGACCCCTTTGGGCTTACTCAGGGCCAAGGTAATCGCCTTTCTCATGGTCCGGGCTGCCTCGAAAGAAGCCCCAGGAGGGGTCGAGGAAGCAGCCAGGACAATAGGGGCAGTTGCATCCGCAAACAACCAGTACAAAAGGGGGGCCGTGTAGGGCAGGGTATCAGTACCGTGGGCAACTACAATACCATTGGCGGTCCCTGAATTGAGTTTATCCGCAATGGTTTCGATAAGGGACGCCCAGTCTGCAGGGACGATCTCTTCCGACAGGATCCGTCCCACTTGGATGGATTCATACCGGATCTTAGAAGGGTCAATCTTATCATCCAGAGAGTCTCCGTATTTGGTAAGCAGTTCCCGAAGGACCCGTTCATCACCGCTTTCCACCGTCCCATCTTCTCCAAGCCGGCCTGAGATGGCCCCTCCCAAAGAGAGAACATACACTAAAGAAACGGACAGTTGTGCTTTAAGTACTTCTTTAACCACGGTGGGTTCAGCAAGACCACCGGTTTCTTTCATGATGATCCCCGTGAGAAACTGAATGGGTCCTGCATCTCCTTCCCGGATCCGGCGCACTTCCTGGGGATTACCTGCGATAACCGATCCTACGATAGTCTCAATGGTCTTCCGGTCGGTAAGCTGTTCCCACCCCCGGGTTTTGATAAGCCTTTCAGGGTCTTCATTGGTTTCGATGACCGCCGTGATTACCTGTTTTGCCATGCTTCCGTGGATCCGTCGCTCCGAGAGCAAGCGGAGGATCCCGGCAAACCGTTCTGGCCAGAGGGGGGTATTGGTAAGGGTAAAACCCAGACGCTTTGTTTCCTTGAGTACATACGAAGCCATCCACTGGGCGACTTCCTTGGGGGCCGCTCCTTGGGAACAGGTCTGCTCAAAATAGTCGGCTCTGCTGGTTTCATCACAGACGAATTCCGCTTGAAACAGGGTAAGGCCCTGGGTATCCATGAGGCGGTTTCTCCGGGCTTCCGGCAGCTCCAGGGTAACAGTATCCAGAGCTTCCAATAGCTCCGGTCCAGGCCTGAAGGGGGGAATAGCCTCCAGGAGGATCATCGTTTTTTTTCCTTCATGGGGTCGGCTGTGAAAAGGTTCCACTGCGTTTTTTGCCTCGTTCCAAAGGCGGCTTTCAGGAAGTACCCTTTCTCCCCGGGTTACCAGTTCTTCCTGCCGGGAAAGTTCCGCGTTAACCGCCTTGGTAACGAAGTTAAAGGAATTAAGGTTCCGCAGCTTAACCACAGATTCCGGTTTTTGGGGATAGGGCGCTATGGCTACATAGGCGTTACAGCGGATGAGGCTTTCCAAAGGCGTACCGGGAACCAATTCCAAGTACTGCATCCGTCTTTTCAAATCCAATAAAAAGACCTCCGCCTCTTCACCGATTTCAAAATGTGCCCCGGTCTTGAGCCGTAGACTGGGCATACCGGCCCGGGAATAATCCATCCAGGTTTCCTGAGGATGCAGCGGGTCCTTAGAACTGCCATGGATAAGCCGCCCGGCATCTTCTTCTAGGCGAATATCGATAATGGGTATGTGTTTTTTCCGGCGGTGGAACATGATGTCCATGGCCGCATCTAGCCCCAGTTTGAGGGACAAACGAGACAGCGCATGTCCCTCAGGCATGATCGGCGTAGCCTGGTTACGTTCATAAGGAACCTCCTTAAGGATCCTTCCCCCCAATCCCTGGATAAGCAGATAGGCTTTCCTAAGGGCCTGGAAATTAAGAACCGGCAGGGCTCCAGGCTCCTCTCTGCACACCGGGCACGATATAAAGCCATGTCCTGGCTCAGAAGAAAAATCAGGGCCACAGGGACAGAAGGCTTTACGTTCCCCTGGGAGTAAAATGCGAACCTCCAAGGAAATATAGGACTTAAACACCGATTTTACCTCACTCATACATACGGCTAAGGTGATTTTTTTCAAAACCTCCGGGGTTTTGAAAGTAGTTATAACAAAAAACGATTTTTTCTAAAAAAATGTATTATTATTAATATATAATACTGTATAATAAATAAGATTTTGACGCAATTATGCGGAACCTGAAGTCCGGAGCCAGGCTTGAGAAGGCAGCCATAGGTGAAGCGCCAGGATCCCCGGCTCACGTAACCGCACCGGTGAGGTTCGATTGCATGACGGGCAAACGAATATAAGGAGCTTTTGTGATAAAGCGTGATTTTCCTAAGATCCATTTCTATGATCAGGACTTTGTTGATGTATACGATAAAACTTGGGCATGGATTCAGGATTGTTGGAATATGGGCGGTGAAAAGAGCGTCCTTTCAGCCGCTGAAAAATCGGATTTTATGGAAATACCCGAGTACCCTCCTGGATCGGAGCTGGGGGGTGTACCAGATGCAGGCCCTCAAGGGGTGCAGGAAAAGGTCAATATCATTCAGGGGAAATTTTTTTCATATCCTGGAAGCCTCGTGGTACAGCAGGCAGATGCCATTTTTTCATCTTTCTTTTTGGTATACTCAAACCGGATTTACCAAGCCCATCCTACATTGGATATTTTTTATGAGCGTCAGGAGCCAAATGGGGCCATCCGATCCGCCTATAATATAGAAACCGGTCTTCCGGTGCTAGAGGAAGATAATCCTGAAGGTCTGGGGCTGCCCCTCTTTGCCTGGGCTGAATTCAACCTCTATCATAAGTCTGCCAACAAGAAACGGGTTAAGGATGTGCTTCCTATCCTGCACCGGTATACCGAATGGATAGATTCGATTTGTAAGCGACCCAACGGACTGTATGAGGCCCCCTTGGGGGCTACCAGTATGGTGAATGCCCCTCGAGAGAACGCGGCCTATCCTATGGATTTCAATACCATGATGGCTATTAATGTCCTGTACCTGTCGGCACTGGCGGATATTCTTAACGATAAGGAATCCAGTTTTCAGTACAAGCGGCAGTATTTTTCCCTCAAGACCCGGATCAATACCCTCATGTGGGATAATGAAGAGGGTTTCTACTACGATATTGATAAAGATGAAAAGCGCCTTCCCGTAAAAATGCTCGCCGGGTATTGGGCGCTCCTTGCGGAAATTCCCAATGATGATAAGGCAGAGCGGCTCATCCACAAGCTGCAAGATCCCCAATTCTTCGGCGCACCCCACCCCTTCCCTTCGGTGGCGGTGAGCGATCCTTCTTTTGACGAGACCGGCGGGGGGTATCGGGGTTCGGTGTTTCCCCATCTTACCTTCATGGTGATCAAAGGGCTTGAACGGTACCAGCGTTGGGATCTGGCCCGGGATTGTGCCATTCGGCACCTGTATTTTGTGTTGGACTCCATGAGTCCTGATGGGGCCAATCATAATGGCCATCATACCCCCAATCATCACAAGGGAAATCTCTGGGAGGCCTATCTTCCCTTAAAAGAAGGGCCTGCTCAGTGGCCGGATCGGCCTGATTTCCCCCGGGTGCAATACCTCACCTATGATGCGCTTTCCACGATTTGCCTTACTATCGAAAACATCGTGGGGCTTTTCATATCCCTGCCCCGGAAGACCGTGGACTGGATTATTCCCAATTTGGAGATCATGGGGGTGGAGAACCTGTCCTTGAAAAAGAATATGATCACCATTTTGTCCAATAAGAGCGGGAGGGGTTGGGAAATTCACATGGAAAGTGAGAAGCTCTATTATTTTACCATTAATATCTTGGGGAAGAAGAAAAAGACCCTCCCCATTCCATCGGGAAAGTGCTCTATGCTGATCGACAAGCTGTAAAAGCACCACCCCTCAGGTTGTAAACGGTAGGGGGACCATCATATCCTGGATACTCCTTTTTCGCCTCTTGTGAGGGTGAATATTTCTGTGGGTGAGGGTTGTTTCCACTGTGGATCTCCCCGCGCCGCGCCAATCAGGTCTTCTGGAGGAGCAACCGTAAAAAGTGCTTCGGCATCCGTCACTTTAGTGGTCATTTCAGGGGGAACTTCAATAGACCTGTTCGATAACCCGGTTGGTTATCGAACAGGTCTTACAATTTCTCGCCTTTGGGACTACGAAATTACTGTTTTTTAGCGGAAGTTGTTCAGAAACCTCGGTTTCTGAACAACGCTATTTTTAAAAATACTGAAGTCTTCGATACAGATCCTCAAAACCTTTAGACCTTTGTATGGTTTTAACCAATCGAAGGCTTGTCCTGGCTATGTTCCGCAATAGCCTTTTTCACCGCTTCACCGACAACCCGCTCTAAATTACACACCAGGGTATCATGGAGCCGCTCCATTGCTTCTTTGGGGGATGGAAGCACCGCAAAGAGTTGATAGGCTTCGATACCCAGGGCCGCGGCAAGCCGATCCAGTACTTCAGGGGTAGGAAATTGGCGGGAAAGTTCAATCATGGCGAGATATTGGGTGGAAATTTTGGCTTTTTCAGCCAATTTCGCCTGGGATATGCCGCATTTCCGGCGATATGCTTTGAGATTGTTTGCGAGGATCTCCCGAAGGTTCGTCATCTTATTTTCACTTATCACTAAGGCAATGATAAGATCTTTAATGGTATTGACAATCATTTATTCATTGATTATTATTTATCTTACGTTGATTATCTGGTAATTTTATACTGAAAGAGGTGTAGGATTCATGAAATCGTCGGCCACGCTGCCCGGGCGGGGTGCGTGAGACTAAGGAGGTTTCAAGATGAAAAGAAGGATTTTTGGGTTGTCCTTGCCGGCGGTCCTGCCGGCAAGGGGGCTGGTTCTCACTGGGCGGGGGGACCGCCATAAGGGCGACCCCGCAAGCCGGGGATACCTAACCCATACAAGGTGGGGCGCAGGAGAGCGCGGGAGTTCTTCCCGGGGTAACACAGGAGACGTACCCCTATGGGTATACCCAAGGGGCAAACGGTATGGGCCGTTACCATTCCGTTGGAATGGGGTACGTAATTTGGTAAAAACGAAGGAGTATACGGTGAAAAGATCGAGTTTTTTGGGGGTCTTATCCATTATTCCCTTGATACTGGAATGGCCTTGGGAGGATGCGCTACCGCAAAAGCAAAAGAGGAGCCTGTGGATGTTACGATAACCGTAGCATCGGCAACATTACAAAATGTAGTTCGAGTAACCGACAATAAGTTTCGTAAAAATTCGATGAGTGTTTCTCCAGATGGGCAAAAACTCATCTACTGCGAGGCAAATGAAACGGATCCTGCCGTATCCCTTGCATTTGGGGACTATCGGATAATGCTTTTACGGGATGTAGCTATTTCCGCTAAAACACCGCTTATAACAGAACCTTCGTATGGTGCAGCATGGTTTGAGGATAATAATCAATTTGTTTATGTCGCGTATGAAGGGAATGGAAGCAAGTTGGCAAAATCAAATATCACCGGCGGCGGAAAAACATATATAGCCCGTTCAAGTGCTGGTGATTTTGATGCAAATCCAAGCATACATGGCGATACCCTATTGTGCGACACGTTGGTGAGCGGGAAACGCCACCTGGTAAGTATGAAGGCGAATGGAACGGAAATAACCATATTAGGTGAAGGTGAACAACCAAACTGGCATCCGAGCGGTACTAAATTTGTTTTTATCCGTAGAACCGAAGAACACCGTGGGAAACAAACCTATACCCCTGCAAGCATCTATGAAATGGACTTAAAGACGACTCAGATAACGCAACTGTATGCAGCTACCATAGATGAAGTTAATGGTTTTGCAGAGATTTGTTCCCGTCCGAGTTATTCAGTGGACGGTACTTATATTTTATTTGCGAAAGGCAGTAATGAATATCTGGCTACGGTGGAGAGAAAGAGTTCTGGTTCTATGTTTGGAAAACTGTTTGGCGGATCAACAAAATCCAAAGTAACTATTTCAGAAACTCGATCCCATCTTTTTTTAATAAGACAAGATGGAACTGATTTGACTCAATTGACCAGTGGAAATGTGGATGTATATTCGCCGGCATGGGGAACTAATAATGATATTTATTTTATATCTAATGTTCAAAATGCTACAGAGATATGGAAGGCCCATTTGAATTTATAAGGATTGCAGGAAACCGGTACACGGCCCTTTGGTAAGGCTTGTAAGCCGGCTTGATCCTAAAATTGCAAGAGCCGGCTCTAAACCCCGGCGGTGTTCTGAAACCGGCTCACCTATGGAAAAGGGGATCGAGACCGCTTTTTCCGATTGTGCATAACCTTCTGAATATACCATCAGGGTATGATGATAAACAATTATATGCGCCGGACTGCCTTAAATACGGTCTCCCGGTTTATCTCATACCAGATGGGCCGGCCATGAGGACAGCGAGGAACAGGAAGTTTTAAGACCGCCTCCCCCAGGGCCAGGGCAGTATGCTCATCAAGATAATCTCCTTCCTTGAGGGCATGGTGACAGACCAGGGTGGAGGCCCAGTGTTCTGCCAGATCTTCCCCTGCATTTTTGAGGTTCAGGATTTCCTTGACCGTTGCGGCATCCCCCAGACGCCAGGCCACCGGTAAGGCGTCGATACGCCATGCCCCATTATCCGCTTTAATCACCACCCCAAGGCGAGCTAAATCTGCCTGATGCCGGGCGATGAAGCGGTCCTCTTCCTCACTTTCCGTGGTGAAGGGGATGGCCACCAAAAGTTCCTGGGTAGGAATCGGCTTAGAAAGGAGTTCGTCGTAGAGAATCCGTTCATGGGCAGCATGTTGATCGATCATAAAAAGCTTATGCTCATTTTCCACGAGAATAAAAAGACCAAAGACCCTTCCCACATACCGTAAACCATAGGCAGGGCTCTTTTCCGCTACTTCCTGGGGTCCGCTCTTAGGGACATCGGTCAGTTCATCAGCTTGTTCATCCTGGTCTGTCAGGGCTTCCAAAGCGAGGCTTGCGGTCTCCGGTTGAGGCGAGGGAACATAGGATGGTTCCCACTCAGTCCCGCCGGAGAAGGGGGTAGATGCGTCCCCTTCCTCAGAGCTTATCCTCCATGTGGCCGGCCACTGCGTAGGTTCTGCCTGCCTAGAGGTCCCGGTTTGGGCATAGGTATTCCTCGTCTCTGACTCAAACCAAGACATCTCTCTGGAAAGATTCAAATGACGTACAAAATCCCGGATCGTCTGGGTTACCGCATGATGTATGGCCCCTGCATCGGCAAACCGGACTTCCCGTTTAGCCGGATGGATGTTGAAATCCGCCAAGGCAGGGTTAATATCCACGTATATGGCTCCTACTGGATGGGCGTTGTTGGGAAACCAGCCTTGAACCCCGTATTCCAAGGCTTGCAACAAGGAATACTCCTGGATCCGCCGGCCATTGGCAAAGACGTACTGCTGCCGCCGGTCATTACGGGATAAGGCAGGGCTGCCGAGTACAATCGTTATAAAGAACCCCGTTCCTGATGCGCTGATTTCATGGAGAAAGGATGCCTCATTCCGATTCAATAAGAGCGCGGCGAACCGTTCCTTAAGACCGGACGCCTTAGGAAGTAAGAATTTGAGCTTACCGTCCTGGGTAAAACGGAAGCTAATGTCTGGAAATGCCAAGGCCTTGTCCATAAAGGCCTGTTTGCAGAGGTTTGCCTCACTCCACTCCCGCTTGAGGAAGCGTTTCCTTACCGGGATAGTATCAAAAAGACCGAGGGCCCGGACGCTGGTTCCTTTGACCCGTCGAACCTGTTGGATATGGGGATTGATTCCTCCTTCAGGACCGACCTCAAGGTGCCAGGCTTCCCGGCCGTCCAGACTGGTAAGGATCTCCAGATGTGAAACTGCGGCAGCCGCAGCCAGGGCCTCTCCTCGAAATCCTAAGGTGCCTGCGCTATCAAGGTCAGCCATAGACCGGATCTTGCTCGTAGCATGGGTTTTGCAACAGAGCATGAGGTCTTCCCGTGCCATACCCACACCGTCGTCGATTACCTCAATGCGACGGCTTCCTCCCTCTTCGATAAGCACTTCAATGAGGGTACTCCCGGCATCAATAGCATTATCAAGCAATTCCCGAACCAGCGCTGCAGGCCGGTCAATAACCTCTCCCGCAGCTATCTTACGGGCTTCTTCTGGGGGAAGGAGCTGGATCTGTCTTCGTTGTTCCGGTAGGGTACCTGCAGGCTTACTATTCTGGTCAGGTATAGGGGGTTTATCCTTTGGTTGGGTATACTCTTGAACCATAGGATCAGCCTCCTTCACTAAAGAGCCCCAGTTCCGGTGCTTCGTTACTAGCCTTGACTTCAGGGCCATTCATTAACACCTCGATTCGGGTTTCCACCTTTTCCAAATCTTTTTCCAGGGTTTGAGCCAGTTTGATTCCTTCTTCAAAAGCCTTGAGGGCTTCATCCAAAGGTATTTCTGGTTTCCGTATCTTCTCACCCAAGGCTTCTAACCGTTCCAGCCGTTCTTCAAAGTTTTTCATGCTTCCTCCAGGGATCTTGATTTTTTCTTTTGCCGCTTCTTCCATAAATAGAGTTGTTCGGAAACCTCAGTTTCCGAACAAGTCCAATGATAATTAGGGAAACCGTTTTCAAAGTCTGCTCTGTTGAAAAAGCCTCCCTCCTCGGTCTTTATTCCGGCATGTGCAGTCCTTCTGTTTGCGCGGTGATTATTCCCTCCAGCGGCCGGATGATGAGCCGCTCCCCCAGGGTAAGCTCACCTGCGCTGCGTACTGGTTTCCCGTTTGCTTCCCGTATGACTACCGAAAACCCCCGCTCCAGTATGGCCCGAGGGCTTCCTGCTTCAAGGCTCCGTTGAGCAAGCTCTACCCGACGGCGAAGTTGGCCGATACGTTCCCCTAAGGCTTCCAAAAGCCTTTCTTTCGCATCGTCAAACCGTACCAGCCGAGGCTGCAGTATGGCTCGGAACCGGTATTCCAGGTCTTCACGGGTAAAGGGTTTGGCCAAGAGGCGGATCTTTTCAAGCCGGGATTGCATGGTCCGATACAGGGCATCCCCAGTGGTTCGGAGCAGGTTCCGGGTTTCTTCCCAATTCGCGCTGACCAGTTCCGCTGCAGCCGAGGGGGTGGGAGCCCGGAGGTCTGCGGCAAAATCACTCAGGGCCCAGTCTATTTCGTGCCCCACCGCACTGACGAGGGGGATCTTCGAGGAGGCCACAGCCCGGACCAGGGCTTCCTCTGAAAAGGGAAGCAGATCTTCTAAGGAACCGCCTCCTCGGCCTAAGATGAGTACATCCGCCATATTCCAGGCATTGGCCTGTTCTATCCGCCGGACCATACTAGGGGCAGCCTCGTTTCCCTGGACCGGAGCAGGGAGGATGATCACCCGAATCCCTGCGGCCCGGCGCCGGAGGACCGTGAGGATATCCCGGACCGCGGCGCCCGTAGGGGAACTCACCACCCCCACGGTAGCGGGGAATCGGGGGATGGGCTTCTTCCGGTCTTGGTCAAAAAGCCCTTCCGCGGCAAGGGCGCGCTTCCGCTTCTCCAGGAGCAGTAAAATGTCTCCGGTACCCGCCAGTTCCAGGTCCTCGCAGACTATCTGATAGGTTCCCCGCTGACTATAAACCGACAGGCTTCCTCGGACCCTAAGGAGCATACCGTCTCGAGGTTCAAAGGAAAGGGAACGCCGGCGGTTTTTGAACAGCACCGCGGCAATCGCTGCCCCTGTATCCTTGAGGGTAAAGTAGGCATGGCCGGTACTGGAAGGACGGTAATTGGATACCTCTCCCTCGACGTTTATCGACCCAAAGGCTCCTTCCAGGTTTGCCCGTATGAGTTCAGTAAGTTCTGAAACCGAAAATTGGTGTGTCTTATCCATGAAGTTCTTACTATACACCACGCATACGGGCCGGGGCAATGGTTATGTACCGACCTCTTGTTCGGTTACGGCGTAGACAGGCCGTTCATACCGGTTCTGCAGGGGCCGGTTATTCCCCGTATACAGGGCCTTAAAGGCCTGGATCTGCTCTGGGGACAGTTCGATAGGGGCTATGACCAGGTTCCACTTCACCCCTTCGGTACAGGGAGGGGTGGTGAGGGACCCCTCATACCGGTACACCCCTGCTTCCGCGGCAAAGAGTTCTGAAAGGTCCAGCTCCACCTCGGGCCGGGGGCTTTCTTCCCGGGTAATTTCTGCAGGCAGGTTTTCAAAGATCCCCTGCAGGGTTTCATTGGCCGCCCCTTGGCTTATCATAAGGCCGATAACCACCAGATTGCCCTGGTCGTTTTTATGGACCAAATGCAGTTCCATAGCAAAGGATACACCGTCAATGGTATGTTCGCTGGGGGAGTGAAAGTGAAACTGCTGCAAGGCATAGGATTCGCCGTCCAAGGTGATGGCGTTATCCCCTGCAGGCAGGGCTTCGATGGTGTGGCCGTTGTTCTCGATTTCAAACCGGGTTTTCCGGTAGGAAATCACGGGCTTGGCCAGATCCGGGTTGAGGCTCACGTCCCCGCTATCAATGGCAATGGGGGACTGGGCTTTTCCATCCCGGGCTAGGGCATAGGCCGGGTCCAGGGCGTACCAATGTTCAGGACCGGTATCCCCTTCATAGCTCCAATGCAGGACTTCATGGCTTTCCGTCTCCACAGCGGTGCTGGTCCGGGCCGGGCCTGCGGTACAGGTACATAAGAATACTGCCAGGACCACAGTCCCTGCGAGGATTCCCAAGAATCGTTTTTTACGGGAACGATAACCCATGTTGAGTTTCATCATAGGGATAGTATCTCCTAAGGGAGATGTTTTTTCAATTCTTGCAAACAGAAAAAACCGCCCTGTGACAGTGCCTTGGGTGCATTTCCATGTGCCCAATGGGGAATCCCCTTCCGCAGCATACCCTAAACTTGACCCATATTTGTATGTATTGCCTGTTTCAGGATAGACCTTTCCTCAAGGAGTTTGCTCTTGGGACGAACAGGGGAACCGCTACGGAACACAAGGCGAATTGGTGCCCCTTATCCGGGTGCCGGGACAAAGGGAAGGGGGAAACGGAGCAGAAAAGCGGTTTGGGCCTC
>JAIRLU010000231.1 GCA_031259215.1 Treponema sp.
CTGTAGAAGAATGACCCCTGCCACGATGACCGCGATGGTAACAAAACTCGATACGCTCACCGCGATGGAGGTAACGATATCCGCGTCTTCGGTGCCTTCCTCCACATCAAGAATCTGCAAGGCGGTCTTTGCCACCGGAAGCTTCAGGTTTGAGATATTACCGGTAATTTGGGCCAGATAGTAGGAACTGCCCAGAATCGGCGAATAGGCAATGGTTTCCGAGAACGCGCTGGGAACAAAGAGGGCAAGGAGGCCCACGGCAGTGGTCAGAATCTGAAGGATTGGGGGCATGGCGTTAAAGTATATCCCCGCCGCCGCGGGAATACCCAGCATAATGATGATGGCGCATACAATACCCATGCGGCCAAGCCGGTGCATGGCGTCCAAATGAGCCTTACTGTCCGGGTCCATAACAAGGGAGTTTTTTCCCTTTGTATCACGCATCCCGTACTCCTTACGTTAAAAGGGCGGTCCACAGCACCGACGATGCCATGGCGAGGATGAGGCTTATGGCCAGGGTAAAGTTTCTGAGAAACGCCAATGTCCCTACCGCTATCCGGTTCAGTATCACGGTTATTACCACGCTGGAGGCAAAGGTGAGCATCTGGATATAACCGGAAGTGTTCCAGTTGAGAAAGGTGGGCACTACGAACACCGAGAGGATCACCGTGAAGAAAATCGATCCCCCCAAGGCAGCCCAGCGTTTGTCCCCGGTCTTGAGCTCCATGGAACCCAGGTGGATGGATTTGGTGATAAAGGGCGAGATAAACATACCTCCCATGATACCCAGGGACATTACAAACATCAGTAGTACGAAGTCTTTGGCGGTGGCCTCGGCAAGACGGCTCAAGTCAAGCCCGATGGCCTTGACCGTCATATCCGCTGCCATAGTTTCATAGGCTAGAGAACCCACCACCGACAGCCTCCACCAGGGCCAGGGGATCCCCAGCAGAGCCACCAGGGAGAACACCCCGATGACGATGGAAATCGACGGCACCATGGTGGTTGAAATCGTCATTTTAACCAGGCTCATCAATTTTTCATGACTCCACCCCTTCGCAAGCGCCCGTTTCCAGGATTTTCGCATGGAAATGATAGAAAAACCAGCAACGAACATAATACCGATACTGACCATCATATAAATAAGCCAATGATTGGCCGCGTCAAAAAAACTCATCTATGCTCCTCTGCAAAAAGTCAACCTCCATTCTTGGATTACTAAAAACAATCCTATTCACCAGTGTATCAGCGCTAACATCCAATGTAACAGTTCAACTTAGTTTATCTTTCAAGTATAGCAGAAAAATGTCGTTTATTAGAAAAAATTGACATAAATTGGCATCAATATGATGGATCTATCTATATAAATAGGCACGGTTAGAAAAGGTTAACTATAGGGGGAAACTGTGGTAGGATAAAGGGGGAAGGAGCAGGGGTATGGAGAGAAATAAACGTTTGTATCCGATAAGTGAAGATTCATTAACCTCAATCAATGAGCAGGAGAACGCCCCTTCTTGAAGCGGTAACCTTTCAACAGCCGGGTACTCAGCAACCTGTCCCATCCGTGGCAATGAACCAGCCCCTTGCACTATGCAGCCTTTTGATCCGGCCATAAGGAAAGCCAATTTTACTATACTAATGGCAGGTAAACCATAGATACCAAATAAAAATGCTTGTAACCCATTGTATTATAAGGAATTACAAGCAACTAGCAGGGCCAGGACTCGAACCTGGGACCTCCGGGTTATGAGCCCGACGAGCTGCCAACTGCTCTACCCTGCGTTGAAGTATGTTTTATAATATACGTATAGTCTCAAATATTGTCAAGCCCTTGGGTTATCATTTTTTGGGAACTGATAGAGCCGGATTGTTACCGGATCATCCCCGATTTGGAAGGGGAAACCGGAAAAGGGCCGAAAGATACGGTCTATAGCCTTTCATCCTCCCTTGCTCTGAAAGGTGGGCGAGGATTTACGCCTGTAAAGATGGTATACCGGGCGGGGTACGGCTCAGGGGCGGCCCGCTGGCTGACCTTACCTCGGCTTGTCTGGAACCGGCGGCCTGGAACATGCGTGAGGGAGGTGTGGGCGTAGCCAACCGAGGAGAAGGGAATCCCGATCCGCCAACCGCGGCAAAGCGCATACAACCTGTTACACGCGGTTTTTCTGCTACGGTAACCCGCACCTGCTAAAAAGGTATGCACCACAGCCTTGTCCCGCTCGTTATTACCTTTAAAAGGCCCTCAAAAACCGTAGCATTCACGGTACACCGCAAAGTACGATTCAGGGCTTTGCGGGTCTCTGCATCCTTTGGCCCATAGGGTACAGCGTTGTACGCCCCACAAATCCCCTGCTTTACTTAAACGGTATTTTTGCTCATCTCCGGCTTGTACCATGTCCATATCCCCCTGGGGGGTCTGATAGGAGTAACCCCAGAGCAAAGACGCCAAAGAACGTTTTTTTGCCCCCCAGGGAATGAGGATATGTATGGCCTTGCCTAGGGT
>JAIRLU010000180.1 GCA_031259215.1 Treponema sp.
CCGGTTGGTTCTCGAACAAGTCTCCAAAAAAATGTGGATTTCTTAATAAAATCCACATTTTTTATCGTTTTTTAAGCGGAAGTTGTTCGGAAACTGAGGTTTCCGAACAACTCTATTTAAACTGAGTACCATCGAATTATCGGTTTTATAATTTGTATCAGTACGTTCTGAATTATAAAACTAGAAAGCAGTCTCCGCCAGTATATCAATCCTGTTGAGATTGATCTCCACTCCAATCGTTGGGGCGACACAGGTAAAATCGGTGGCTACATGACCGTCAATAGATACACCAACTTGAGCAAATGCGGTTGATCCTATGATCAACATTCCCGTAAAAAAACAACAACTCTTCATGCCAATCCTCTCCTAGTGGATGCTTTTCTCAATTTATGAGAGCCATAAGAACCTCCTTATCAAGGGAATTAACTATATCCAGTAAAAGAATTGTATAACGATTTAGACTAACGAAAGAAACAGGGGGGATGAGTATACCATCTTTCGCATGATACTCATACTATAATATAATAGTATTATTTTTTGAAAAGTCAAGGTATTTTACGATTTTTTTTAAAAAACGTGAGAAAACGGACCCTCGATGGACAGAGAAATGGATAGAAAAAGCAAAATTATATCTTCAAACGCAGAGGCTTGTCAAGATGGTTAAATCGAGGAATCCAGGGCACCAGCGGTTCAGCTTGCTTGAGTACGGGCCGCTGCTCTGGACAATCGGTCATTGATGGCAGCTCCCCGTCCTGCATCAGGAACCCATTGCGCCCGTATAACCGAAACCCCGATCGTATCCAGTTCATGGAGCGTATCAAAGAGCCGAGTCGCCGCTTCATCGAGGTTCCCCCTTTCCGAAAGCAAGCGGATCCGAGAAGTTTCCGTCCAACCAGGTTCAACCTCGTAAGGGTGTCCCGGCCCCTGTACCCAGGCATCCCAGGAACTACGGTCAAAAAACAGATAGGCTTCTGAGGGTTCGTAAGGAAGGAGGATCATTTCCTCCCGGCGATGAAGGGTAAGCCCGGTTCGGGGAGCGTAATGACTTTTGAGTTGCCCTGGGGAATGAAACATCCTGACTGAGTCCACCGGAGGGCCTTCCACTGCGCCTATGATCTCTTCGATTCGTTCTCGGGGTGTTCCGCCAGGACGGAGTATTCGTGGAGAACCAGCAGTCAGATCCAATACCGTAGATTCCACCCCGATACCGCAGGGGCCGCCATCAATAATAAACGTAACCTGATCCCCCAACTGCTCCTGTACATGCTCTGCCCTGGTGGGAGAGAGATACCCAAAGGGATTGGCGCTGGGCGCGGCTACTGCCCCGGTAGAGAGGCGGATCAACTGTTGGGCCACCTGGTGATCCGGGAAACGGACCGCTACAGTGGGAAGCCCGCTGGTAGCCAAATCCGGGACCTCCGGCTGTTTGGGGAGGATCAGGGTCAAAGGTCCAGGCCATAAACGAGCACAAAGGAGATCAAGCTTGTTCCGTAAGGTCAGTTCCAGGGAAGCAATAGCGGCTATACGTTCAAGACTGTCCAGCGCGGCAATATGGATGATCAGCGGATCAAAACGGGGGCGGCCTTTTGCCGCAAAGATCCTTGCCAAGGCATGGCGATTAAATCCATCGCCTCCCAGGCCGTACACGGTTTCCGTGGGAAAAGCCACCAGCAAGCCTGCGGTAAGGGCCTCAGCAGCCTTTCGAAGCCCCTCATCAGAGGGAGCAAGGATGTGCATGGGGTTCCTGTTTTCTCCTTTTTTTAAGGCGTCCCTATAACCAATGGCGGCGTTTAAAGAACAAGAGCATGCCCCCTGCGATAAACACCATGACTCCCCAGGTGATGGGATAGGCATAAGGATGTTCCAATTCAGGCATATAGGCGAAATTCATACCGTATACCCCCACAATAAAAGTCAGGGGGATGAAGATGGTGGAAATGATGGTTAATACCTTCATGACCTTGTTCATCCGATTTGAGAGAGCGGACAGGTTCACCTCCATCACTCCGGCCAAGAGTTCCCGGTAGGTCTCCAGGGTTTCCACCACCTGAATCACGTTATCCTGAAGATCCTTGAGGAACGGTTCAAGCTCTTGGTTAATGAGGTTTGAATCCAAGCGGAGGAGACTGATGAGGTTTTCCCGAAGGGGCCATATAACCCGCCGTATCCGTATGAGGGTTTGCTTGACTTTTTGGAGATCCGAGATCAGGGAGGTATCGTTTTCATCCAGGGCTCGTTCCTCAAAATCCTCGATACCGTCGCCCAGAGTATCCAGGGTCAGAAAATACTCGTCCACCACCGAATCAATGATCGCGTACGCCAGGTAATCGGCGCCCATCCTGCGGATTTTGCCGATATTATCCATAATCCGTCGCCTGATACCATGAAAGGAATCTCCGGGAATTTCCTGGAAGGTGATAACCGTATCAGGGGTCAGTATAAGACTTATCTGCTCAAAGCCTATTTCCTCCTCATGCCGGATAATGGCCTTAAGGGTGATAAAAAGATAGTCTGCAAATTCTTCGGCCTTGGGCCGTTGTTCTCTATCCAGGATATCTTCTATCGTCAAGGGGTGGATATTGAAGATTTCCGCCAAGGGGTGTATGGCCAGAGGATCCTTAAGCGCATTGATATTTATCCAGGTAAGCCCTCCGGTATTCCGGTAGGATAATAATTCCGCTACTGTATCCGTGGTTTTTATCCATGCCCCTACCGGATCATATCCTATAATAGAGCAATCCATATCTTCACCATACTATACTGAAGGAACCCCTGACAAGTACACCGCTGCACCCTGTTATTGGACTTGTTCAATAACCCGGCTGGTTATCGAACAAGTCTTGCAAAATGCTCCGCATTTTGCTGTTTTTTAAACGGAAGTTGTTCAGAAACTGAGGTTTCTGAACAACTCTATTGAAAGAAGGGCCCGTTGAAGCTGTAAGCAATTTTTTATTGTGCCCCTTTGTGGCGCGGGATCTTTTTAATCCGCTCAGAAAAAGATGGATGAGAAGATTATGGAGATCTACGCCGCAGGAGGAATAACCTATCGCCAAGTACGGTACCGGCCCGTGTAAACCCGCTGAAAGCATGGACCATACAGAGGCGAAGCAGCAAGCCGCGGTTTTCCTGCTTCGCGGTGGAGGATCAGGATAAATCGATCATCACCTTGACTACCTCAGGATGTCCTGCAGCAGCATACTCATACGCAGCAACTGCATCGTCAAAGGGGAAGGTCTTGCTAATAAGGCGCTTCACATCAATCTTCCCCGCGCTCACCAGAGCAAGGGCCCGGTCAAAGGCGTTGGTATACCGAAATATGGTGGCAATGCAGATGCCCCGGGCCTGCAGCAGGGTTACATCCAGGGGAACCGTGCCGTTCATCATACCCACCAGAACCACCTTCCCGCCCCGTTTGGCGCACCTGAAAAAGTCAGGGTAAACCCGGGGATTTCCTGAGGCTTCGATGATGATATCGACCCCCCGGCCTGCAGTTTCCTGGAGAATCCGCTCCTCCAGGTTCTCGGTACCGGTATTGATGGGCACCACCTGAGCAGAGGATGCGGCAATCTTCAGTTTCTCCGCTTTAACATCAGTTACAAAGACCTGGCTACACCCTCCGGCCAAAACAGAAAGGGTACTCATGATACCGATGGTTCCTGCACCGATCACCAGGGCAGTATCTCCCGGACTAATATGGGCCTGCTTCGCGGCTTCAATGCCGATAGCCAAGGGTTCCATCATGGCTCCCTCTCGAGCGCTCAACCCTGCCGGAACCTTGAAACAAAAAAGGGCAGGATGGACCACGGTTTCCCGTAGGCACCCATGTACCGGTGGAGTGGCCCAAAACACCACCCCTGGATCCAGGTTATACTGACCGGCCAAGACCTCCGGAGAAAAGGCCTGCGGGATTCCCGGCTCCATGCAAACCAGATCTCCCAAGGCGACATTGGTTACGGCCGAGCCCTTTTCAATGACCACCCCTGCAGCTTCATGCCCCAGGATCATCGGTTCCTGGAGGATAAAATCACCAATGGCCCCTTCCAGATAATAATGGATATCGCTGCCGCAGATACCACAGGCTTGTATCTGTATTTTCACGTCCTTTGGCCCCAGGGTCTCTTCGAGAGGAAAATCCCGCAGCCGCAGGTGTTTGACTTGTTCCAAAACTAAGGCTTTCATGGCTATACTCCTGGTTAGTACTAGGTATCGCCTCAATAGGCTTCTCTCAAGCAGCCGAGGCGTAGATACAAAAAGCTAAAAGTAGGGGTCGGAAACCGGTTCCTCCTCGGTTTCTCCAGAGATACCCTGCGCTTCCAAGACCCCTGCAAGATAGGCCGGATCAAAGAGGGCCGCCATTTTATCCGCGGTACTGCGGGTAAAATAGGTGGTAATCCGGAGGGACATCCGACTGTCATCAGCGGTGGGCATTATCGTGTCCCGGGCTTCCCGTTGTACTACGGTAAAATAGGGGCTATTCCCCTTAAATCGATACCCCAAGTCCATGCGAGGATAGGAACAGGCATTCACGGAAAAAGCAAACTGTCCCCATTCAGCCCGGGCGCTGGCGCTTCCGTAGGCAGCCCGGGATTTTGATGCCTTGGTACTGAGATTCCGGGCCTCAAAATCTGTATGGTACTGCTGCACCGCGGCCATGAATCGATCCCTTCCGGCGCGATCCCAATACTGCCGGTAAATGACCGTCTGGTATCGAAACTCCAGGGAAACCGTATCATCCCGAGGATTAAACTGCACCGGAACATCCTTAGTATCCAAGGTAGAGGAGAATAGCTGATCAAAGGCAATCCCTACCGACCCCAGGGGAATAGGATCTACATCTGCGATCATAGTACGCTTCTTAGGCGCCTGACTTACACAGGATACGACGAATAACACCGGAATTAAAGCACACCCTATCTTTTTCACAAAATGTATCATACTGCCATTATACCATG
>JAIRLU010000046.1 GCA_031259215.1 Treponema sp.
ACGATTTCCTTTACCACCCATTGTTCGGCTAAGTTAAATGACGTTGCCCTGCTGGTATACTGATAATCATGCGGCAAGGAAACTGAAAATAAGACTCGCCCTATTTTCTTTCAGATCGGGCCAGGTGAAATCAATACATTGAAATTCACCCTATTCCCGCGCAGGCGCCTGCGGCGGGCGTTACGAAGGCGGAGGAGTTTGAAGGAGCGGTGCACGTCCCTTCGTTCCTGCTTCCTGCAGAGCGTCCTCACTTATATGGTGGGGTTCATTTTTCCAAAGCGGCAAGGGCTTGAGGCAAGGGGCGTTTCGATAGCTTATCACCACTGCCCCCCAGGGGCATTAACCCCGCTGGCGGGAGTTAAACCCTTTGGGGGGAATACTTGCATAAATCACCTGAGAAAATTAGAATTGAAAACAACCCTACCAATGAGGTACAATAATGTCTGATAAAAATATGGTTATGATTGACGGTAACACCGCCGCAGCCTATGTAGCCCATGCACTGAGTGAAGTAATCGCGATTTACCCGATTACCCCCTCTAGCCCTATGGGGGAACTCTCGGATGAGTTTTCTGCCCAGGGCCGGAAAAATCTGTGGGATACGGTTCCCCAAGTCGTTGAAATGCAGTCCGAAGCGGGTGCTGCTGGAGCAGTACACGGGGCTTTAACCACCGGTGCCCTTTCCACCACCTTCACCGCCTCCCAGGGCTTACTCTTGATGATTCCGAATATGTACAAGATCGCTGGGGAACTGACCTCTACCGTATTCCACATTGCCGCCCGAGCCCTGGCAACCAGTTCGCTTTCGATTTTCGGGGATCACCAGGACGTGATGGCTTGCCGGCAGACTGGCTGGGCGCTTTTGGCTTCCAACAGTGTCCAGGAGGTGATGGATCTCGCGGTAATTGCCCATGCCGCGACCTTGCGCTCCCGTGTACCCTTCCTGCACTTCTTCGATGGTTTCCGGACCAGCCATGAACAGCAGAAAATCGAGGAAGTGTCCTATGGGGTGATGCGAGCCATGATCGATGACGATCTGGTTCGTGCACACCGGGCCCGAGGGCTTACACCGGAAAAACCTTCCATCCGGGGAACTGCTCAGAATCCTGATACCTACTTCCAAGGCCGGGAGGGAGTGAACCCGTATTACGATAAGGTGGCTGCTATCGTCCAGGCAGAGATGGACAAGTACGCCAAACTTACCGGCCGTGCCTACCATATATTCGATTACTTTGGCGCCAAGGATGCGGAAAAGGTCCTGGTCATCATGGGATCCGGCGCAGAAACCTGTGAAGAGACGGTGGAATACCTGGTTGCCCAGGGTGAAAAGGTTGGGCTCCTCAAGGTCCGGCTCTTCCGGCCTTTTGATGCTGCCGCGTTTGTTAAGGCCCTGCCTCCCACGGTTAAAAGCCTTGCAGTTCTCGACCGAACCAAGGAGCCTGGTTCCTTGGGTGAACCCCTCTACGAAGAGGTGGTGTCCGCTTGTGGTATAGTAACCCAGGCCGGGAAAGCCCCCTGGAAAGTCCAGTTCCCCTCCATCCTCGGCGGCCGGTATGGTCTTGGGTCCAAAGAATTTACTCCCGGCATGGTCAAGGCGGTATTTGACAACCTCTCCGGGAAGCAGATCCCCAACTTTGTCGTGGGTATCCAGGATGATGTCCAGGGGAAAAGCCTAGACTACGATGAACACTTTGTGATTCCTGAAGAGGGAATGAATGAAGCCATGTTTTATGGCCTTGGATCCGACGGCACCGTAGGGGCAAACAAAAACTCCATCAAAATTATCGGGGCCACCAAGCCGGAGTTGTTTGCCCAGGCCTATTTCTCCTACGACTCCAAGAAATCCGGAGGCTTCACCATAAGTCACCTCCGCTTCGGCTCAAAGCCCATCCGACGGCCCTACCTCATCACCAAGGCAGACTTCCTCGCGTGCCACAAGTTCTCCTATATGGAGACCCTGGACATGCTGGCCAATGCCAAGGCGGGGGGTACGTTCCTCCTCAACAGCCCCTACAGTGCGGCAGAAGTCTGGAACGAAATACCGGTGGAAGCCCAGAAGCGAATCATTGATAAGAAACTGCGGTTCTACGTGATCAATGCCGTGGAGATCGCCCGCAAAACCGGCATGGGGAACCGGATCAACACGGTCATGCAGGCTGCCTACTTCAAGATCTCCGGTGTATTGCCCGATGCTTTGGCTGTGGAGGAAATGAAGCACTTTATCGAAAAATCCTATGGCAAAAAAGGGGCTGATGTAGTGCAGAAAAACTTCGCTACCGTGGACGCGGCCCTTTCCGCAGTAGAAGAGGTAAAATACCCTGCCGCCGCGGACAGCAAACTCCACATGAAGAAGCCCTTTGCTACGGCTCGGGATCCCTGGATCCAGGAAACCTTGGGCGCCGTATCCATCCAAGAAGGGGACAAGTTGCCGGTAAGTAAGATCCCTGAGGATGGTACCTTCCCTACCGCAACTACCCAGTATGAAAAGCGGGCAGTAGCCGAGCGGGTCCCTTCGTGGAATCCTGATGTATGTATCCAATGCGGTAACTGTGCGGCGGTTTGTTCCCACGCCTGTATCCGTATGAAGAACCTCACCGATGCAGAAGCGGCCGCTGCTCCTAAGGGCTTTAAGACCGTGGCGATCAAGCCCAAGCCGGTGGAGGGTAAGAAAACCTGTCTGCTCATCTCTGCGGAGGACTGTATGGAATGTGGGGTTTGTATCAATATCTGTCCCAAATCCAAAGATGCTTCTAAGCCCCAGGCGCTTTCCTGGAAGTCCTACGCGGATGATCCGGTATACCATGCAGAACAAGCCGCTGCCTGGGATTACTTCCTTAAGCTTCCAGAAGTTCCGGCAGCAGAGCTCAACCTTTCCGCGGTCAAGGGCTTGGCATATAAGCGGCCCCTCTTTGAATTTTCCGGCGCCTGTGGGGGTTGTGGCGAGACGCCCTATGTGAAGATCCTCTCCCAGCTCTTCGGTGACCGGGCGATCATTGCTAATGCTACAGGCTGTTCTTCTATCTACGGCGGGAACCTCCCTACCACCCCGTACTGTCAGCGGACCGATGGACGGGGGCCTGTGTGGTCCAACAGTCTTTTCGAGGATGCTGCTGAATTCGGTATGGGGATGCGCCTCACCAGCGACAAACTTGCGGAGTACGCCCGGGAAGTAGCAGTACAGGCCAAGAAAGAAGGCATCCAGGGGAACCTCATTGACCGCTTGCTCGCCAATGCCCAGGCCGACGATGCGGCTATTGAAGAACAGCGCAGGTGGGTGGATGAACTCAAAAAGGCCCTCTCAGGGGAAAGCAGTGGTACCGCGAAAATGCTCCTTTCTCTGGCAGACCACTTCATCAAACGTTCCGTGTGGATCCTTGGGGGAGACGGCTGGGGCTATGACATCGGTTACGGCGGGCTTGATCATGTACTGGCTGCAGGCCGGAACGTGAATGTCCTCTGTATGGATACCGAAGTCTACTCCAATACGGGCGGTCAGATGTCCAAGGCAACTCCGGTGGGAGCCATCGCCAAATTTGCCGCAGGGGGTAAAGATATTACCAAAAAGGACCTGGGGGCTATGGCTATGAGCTACGGCTATGTATACGTAGCAAAAGTCTCCATGGGTGCTAACATGGCCCAGGTCATCAAGGCCTTCCGGGAAGCGGAGAGCTATGACGGTCCTTCGATCATCATCGCCTACTCCCACTGCATCAACCACGGTATTGATATGAGCCGCGGTCTGGACCAGCAGAAGGGGGCGGTTACCTGTGGTCTCTGGCCTTTGTACCGTTACGATCCTCGGCTTAAAAACGAGAACAAGAACCCCTTCCAGCTTGACTCCAAAGACCCCACCACCAGTCTGGAAGATTTCATGTACAAGGAAGTGCGGTTTAAGAGCCTCAAGGCAGCCGCTCCTGAGCGGGCCGCGGCCTTGCTTGCGAAAGCCAAGGCTCAGACAGAGCGGGTGCTGAAAGAATACCAGTATCTAGCAGCCAGGCCCTTCTAAAAAGCAATCGCCTTTAAAGGGACGTTTGTTACAGGAGTAGATTTTTGTGAATGGAGACTGTTTCAG
>JAIRLU010000273.1 GCA_031259215.1 Treponema sp.
GAGTTGTTCGGAAACCTCAGTTTCCGAACAACTTCCGCTTAAAAAACGTGGATTTTATTAAGAAATCCACGTTTTTTGGAGACTTGTTCGAGAACCAACCGGGTTCTCGAACAAGTCCAATAAATGTCTGGTTTTTGGGGAGAGGGTCTTTGATATAATAATTTTAGAACATCATCAGAAGATGGCCATACCATCACAATAACTATTACTAAAAGAGGGAAATACCGCTCAAGTCTGTGTGTCAAATCCCGGTGAACCGATTCCTAAAGAGGAACAAGCCCAGATATGGGAGCGGTATCGGCGTGTTCAACATCAAGCGGGACGGCGTGAAGGTACCGCTATTGGGCTTGCCATTGTCAGCACTATCCTTAAAGCCCATGGAATCCCTTTGGGGGTTGTATCAAAAAATAGTATTACTACATTTTGGTTCTTGGTGGAGATTTAAAATATGCTGCCACATAATTTTATTGCATATGAGGCGGTTTCACGCTGAAACATGTCAGGCCCCAGGAAAAGATTAATGCAGGCTAAAAAATACCGCCTAACCGCCGTGAGCAGTATCCCTTTGAACTTCACCGTCCCCAGCTTATAGCCGAGGGATCCTGGAGCTTAGAAGGGGCAGCAGAGCGATGTATATGAGGGGAATACTAGGTTAAGCTGCCTTGACTTTAGCAGGTAAATTTTGTTCCCTATGTAAGCGAAGGGGCCACGCCTAGTCAGAGTCGCTTGCGAAAAAGCATCCAGGGGAAACACGTATCATCTATGAAGAATCTCTATGGTTCCCCATAGTTTCTTGGGGAGTGGGATGCGTTCCGGGATCGGTTTGAAGGGTACTTTAAAGGCAGTGTATCTTTACCGGGAGGTCAACCCTGTAGATACCCCTGTTTTGCGGGAACCATCCCCTTGACGTTTCTCCTGGTTTGGGGCATACTGAAATCAATTTCCTGCCCCATAGGTACTTAGCTGCGTGGGTTTACAGGATCCATCTTACATAAAGGAGACGCTGAAGTGCCTTGCGGAAGAAAACGCAAACTGAGAAAGATTGCAACCCATAAACGTAAAAAGAAGCTCAGAAGGAATCGACATAAAAATAAATAGCCTTCTTTACAAACCTCACCTGAAGCACGATGAAGGGGTTGTGAAAGGGGCGCATGTAGGTGAAACCGTTTCAAAATTTGACTTTCTGAGACGGTTTCATGGTATAGTATATGCGGTAGCTCTAGGCCCCCCAGGGTAGAGTTGTATTTTGACGCGGGTAGGGTAGTATATGATACCTAAGGTTCTTTTCAGACTCAAAGGACCTTGAGGTACCTGTTTTTCCTGATAAATAACACCATTAGATATATAGTATAAGTGTATGAGTGAAGCTGAATCCTTGTTAGCCCGTATTTATGAACCAGGGGATCTGAAGAACCTTTCCTTCAGGGAGTTAAATCGGCTCGCGGCTGAAATCCGTGAAACTATCGTGACTACGGTGAGTAAGCATGGAGGACATTTGGCCTCTAATCTGGGAGTAGTGGAACTTACCATTGCGTTGCACCGGGTCTTTAATTCTCCCCGGGATAAGATAATCTGGGATGTGGGGCATCAATGTTATACCCATAAGCTTCTTACTGGCAGGTATGAGGAATTTTCTTCCCTCCGTCAATCCGGAGGACTTGCGGGGTTTCCAAAACGAACCGAAAGTCCCCATGATATCTTTGATACGGGCCATGCATCCACTTCAATTTCAGCGGCCCTGGGGATCCTCGCAGGGGAGTGGGTCCAAGGATGGAGAGACCGGGTAGTGGCGGTTATCGGTGACGGCGCCTTAACCGGAGGACTGGCCTACGAAGCCCTATCCCACGCGGGGCAGTTGCGCTTGCCCTTGGTGGTTATTCTCAATGACAATAAGATGTCCATAAGCCCCAATGTGGGAGGGCTTTCCAAATATTTAAGTCGTCTTTCCATGAAGGCTCGGTATCAGTGGTTTCGCCGTAACTTTGATTCTATGGCTAAGCGCTTGCCCCTGGTAGGAGATGCCTTTTTCGATGTGGTGGTCCGGCTTAAGCGGGCAGTAAAGGCGATCTTCTATACGGATAATTTTTTTGTGGATCTGGGCTTTGAATACGTGGGGCCTATTGATGGGCATCATATCCAGCAACTCGAACGGGTGCTGCAGGATGTACGGAGGCTGGATCGGCCTGTGGTGGTCCATGTGATTACCCGTAAGGGCAAAGGGTATAAATTCGCTGAAAAAGATCCGGGCAGCTACCACGGGGTTTCCTCATTTTCCATAAGTGGAGGCTTGGTGGTTAAAGAGGCGGTTTCAGAGGAACCTGATACCAGCCATCAGGAAGCAGCCCTATCCCCGGTCAAGATCCCGGTCGTAACCATCCGGCCGGAATTTTGGGGAAATGGTTTTTTTACCGATGCTTTTAACCGAGCTATGCTTGATGCCGGGGGCAGGGATACACGGGTAATAGCCATTACCGCGGCCATGGAGAAAGGAACCGGACTTTCCCCGTTCAAAGCTGCGTTTCCGACTCGTTTTTTTGATGTAGGTATTGCAGAGGAACATGCGGTTACCTTTGCCGCAGGATTGGCGACTCAGGGAATGCGGCCGGTAGTCGCGGTGTATTCAACCTTTATCCAGCGGGCAGTGGATCAAGTGATCCACGATGTAGCCTTGCAAAAGCTGCCGGTTCTCTTTGCCCTGGATCGGGCGGGATTGGTAAGTGATGATGGAGAAACCCATCAGGGGCTGTTTGATATTGCCCTGTTTCGCCCGATCCCGAACATGACTATTCTGGCTCCTGCAGGAGGCTTGGAACTGAAGCGGATGCTGGATTGGTCCTTGGCCGCGGTCGAACCGGCCATGATCCGGTATCCCAAAGCCATGTGTCCTCATGAGATCCACGCCTTTTCCCTTCCTTTAGAGCGGGGAAAGGGGGTATTTATACGGGAATGGGGTACTTTAGTCTGTCTTGCCTTTACAGGAAGTCTTTATCCAGAAGTCTGGGATGCTGCGGACCGTCTCTTAGCCCTCAACATTGCGGTGGATCTGTATAATCTGCGCTTCCTTAAACCGGTGCACGAGGATTACCTGGTGGAGATTATGAACCGATATGAACTCATGGTTTTTATCGAAGAAGGCATCATAGAAGGGGGATTTGGGGAATACGCCACGGAATTGGCCTATAGACGGCAGTGTACTGCCCAGATACGGGTTCTGGGAATTCACGGTAACTTTGGGTCTCTCGGCAAGCGGGAAGAACTCCTCCATATAAATGGTCTTGATGGGGAGGGCATTGCCGCATCGGTTCGGCGCTTTTACGGGGAAAACCGGATTTACCCCTATACTCGAAAGGCTGGTCCTCTAGGCGGTTCTTCAGGATCCTGGGCGGCTCATACCTAGTAGGCTGTTCAGACTAAAAGCAGGGTTAAGAAGGACCACGAACCACCCAAACGGGGCATAGGGTGCTTTGATTTCCGGGATTATTTCGGGAAGATTGGCGTGGTCACCGGAACAACCTGAAGGGTTCATCCCTATTCCTGATGTAATCCTGAAAATTTCAGTAATGTTCTAGACTTATTATTATAAATACGGATATAATGATACCGAAAACTTTATGAGGGTACCTGCATCCGAGCTTTTTTGAACCCCTGCCCGAGAACTCAGTGCCCCTTTTTATTGCACTATATGCAAACCCTTTACAATCCCCATCCCACTAAATCCCGCCACATTGCTTAAAATTCCGCCTATTCGCTGGTATTTCTAAA
>JAIRLU010000280.1 GCA_031259215.1 Treponema sp.
GGTAAAAGCCATCGAAGAAAATCCCCTATTCACGAGGAAATTCTAGGTAGGGCTTACCAAGGATCATGCTCTATCCCGGTTAGATCTTTGGTTGTATAAAACCCCTGAATATCGTATCATAGAAATCATGGCTAAGGTTAAACCGCCAGAAACAACGCCCCCAGGATCGGGATTCTCGGTCCGAGGTCTTGCCGCTTATCAGCAGGCGGTAACGCCCCAGCAAAAGGTTCCCCGGTTCCTTCCCAGTGCTCAGGCGGATCCTCCCAAGGAAACTCCTCACCAGATGCAAACCGGGGAGGGGTCGAAGGATTTTACCAAGACCGCAGGGAACATCCTCACCAACCCCTTGTTTCAAAGCAGGTTTAGGAAAACTCCCCAAGCAGAGCCTAAACTGGGATCTGCAGAACCAGAACCTGAGTCCAAATACCGGCGGGTGGCGAAATTTCTCATCCTCGTGGGTGCAGATGAAGCTGCCCAGATCCTGTCCCATCTTGATCCTGAACAGATAGAAGCCATAGCTCAGGAAATAGCCTCCATCCGAGGTATCACCCCAGAGGAATCAGATGCTATCCTGGTGGAATTCCGATCCCTTTTGGCAGCTTCCTACCGGTATACCGGGCCTGTCCAGGGGGGCCTTGATACAGCCCGCCGGATCCTGCATACTGCCTTTGGCCCTGAAAAGGGAGAGGCTTTCTTAAAACAGACCCATGCAGAAGCCGCGAAAAACCCCTTTGGGTTTTTGGAAGACTGTTCTGGAGAACAACTGGTTTTCCTCTTTAAGGATGAAACCCCTGCGGTGGAGGCCTTGGTGCTTTCCCGGGTTTCTCCGTCCCTGGCCGCGGCAGTGTTGGCCCATTCACCGCCAGAACGGAAGATCGCCCTCATCCGGCGTATCGCCCATTTAGAAAAGACCTCCCCGGAGGTAGTGGATCGGGTTGCTTCGACTCTGAAAGAACGGATCCGCCATCTGGATAGCAATACAAGCCCGGGTATAGACGGCATCGGGGCCCTCACCGCGATCCTTAAAGCAGCGGACCCCTCTTTTGGGGAACGGATCATGCAGGAACTCACCCATGCAGACCCTTATCTGAGCCATGATTTGAAAGACCGGCTTCATACCCTGGATGATGTGGTCAAAGCCGAGGATAGGGCCATTGAGGATAAGCTCTTTTCTATGTCCGATCTGGACATCGTACTGCTCTTAAAAGGCCGATCCGAAGCATTTACCGAAAAGATCCTCTCCAACCTGTCCGCGGAGCGCCGCTCCCATATCCGGGAAGAAGGGGAAATCATTGGGCCGGTTCGTAGACGGGATGTGGATAGGGCAGCCAAGGAATTCTTAGACTGGTTCAGGGAAAACCGGGAAGCAGGCCGCATTATATTAGTGGATGATAAGGATATACTCGTATGAAGACAAGTTTACGGGCCGGACAGGTCCTGGAAAGTGGTTTTGCCATAGTGGACGTGGTGGAGCTTGGAGAACTCAAGGCCCAGGGTATCTGGGCGCGACACCGGCAAAGCGGCCTTGAGGTGTTCCATGTGCTGTATGATGATCCGGAGAACCTCTTCGCCTTCGCCTTTGCCACCACCCCTGAAGATTCTACCGGTGTGGCCCACATCCTGGAACATTCGGTGCTCTGCGGTTCAGAGCGCTATCCCTTGAAGGATGCCTTTTTGGTATTAGCCCAGGGAAGCCTCCAGACCTATCTCAATGCCTGGACCTTCCCGGATAAGACCGTATACCCGGCCAGTTCAATCCATGAGCATGATTACTTTAACCTCATGGCGGTCTACGGGGATGCGGTGTTCCGGCCCCTCCTCTCAGAGTGGACCTTTATGCAAGAGGGTCATCGGTTTGAATGGACCGCTCCTGCCGAAGGAAACCCTGGGCTGGACCAGCTTTCTCTCACAGGGGTCGTCTATAATGAGATGAAAGGGGCTTATTCATCCCTGGACGCCTATGCGAGCTTGTGGTCCACCAAGGCAGTGTTACCGGATACGCCCTACCGGTTTGAATCGGGGGGAGATCCGGAATGGATCCCCTCCTTAACCTGGGAAGGCTTACGGGAATTTCACCGAACCCGGTACGTTCCGGGGAACTGCCGGATCTTCTTGGCAGGAAATATTCCCACAGAAAAGCAGCTTGCCTTCTTGCAAGATCAGGTCTTAGCAGGACTTGCTCCGGGAAAGGCGGCTCCTCCTATTCCCCTGGCGAAGCAGTGGAACACCCCGCAATACATCACCGTCCCTGGTCCTGCCGGAGCAGAACAGAAAGCCACGGTACTCCTCTCGTGGCTTTGTGGGGATTCGCTGGATACGAGGACTACGATGGATCTCGCTGCCCTCACCGAGGTTCTTTTAGGGCATGACGGATCACCCTTAACCCGGGTACTCATTGAGTCGGGATTGGGGGAGGATCTGTCACCGGTAACCGGTCTTGAAGGGGAACTGCGGGAAAGGGTATTTACCGTTGGTCTTCGGGGAATACAGCCCCCGCAAACAGATACTGCTCCAGACGCCGCGGTGGAGGCCTTGATCCTCAAGGAATTAAATCGTTTGGTTACCGAAGGGATCTCCCCGGAGGATATCGAGGCAGCCCTCTTGTTCTTGGAATTTTCCCATCGGGAAATCCGTCGCGCTCATGGACCCTATTCCTTGGTATGGCTGCAACGGTCCCTGGGTACCTGGCTCCACGGGGGAACCCCTTGGGAGGGCCTCCTCTTTGTGCCGGAATTCACCGCCCTCAAAACCCGTATTGCTCAGGCTGCAAAGACCGGAACCCCTTATTTTGAATCTCTCATCAGGAAATACCTGCTGGATAATCCCCATCGGGCCTGTATCCTGATTGAACCCCAGCAGGACTTTCTTGAGAAAAAAGAAGGGGCCCTCGCGAAACAGCTTGCCAAGACTGCAGCAGCTTTGAGTGAGACAGAGAAAGCCCAGATACAAGCAAAGGCCGCGGAACTTACGCGGATTCAAGGGGAAGAGGAGTCTCCTCAAGCCCTAGCCCGGATTCCCCATCTTTCCCGGCAGGATCTTTCTCCAGAACAGGAACCCATACCTCGGGAATGTAGGGATGCCGGGGGAGTACCGGTCCTCATCCACGATCTCTTCACCAATGGTATCACCTATGTGGACCTGGCCTTCCCCGTGGACGTGCTTGAACCTGAAGATTACCCGTGGCTCCCCCTTTTCTCCCGGGTGGTCCTTTCCCTAGGACTGCCTGGTCTTGATTACGGAGCAGTTGCGAGTCTCCAGGCCCGTATCCTGGGAGATATTCACGGAACCTTGCAGATCAGTGCCAATGCCCCGGGCGCAAGCAGGACCATAGCAACCCCGGCAGGCATCTTCGACCTAGCCGGACGGGATTGGCTGGTCTACCGGCTTAAGGTTTTAGATGAAAAGATAGGGCCTGCCTTGGATTTAACCCTGCGGCTCATCACCGAAGGGGATTTTTCCGATCACCGGCGTATCCGGGACTTGGTTCTGGAGTTTAAGAATAACCTGGATGCAAGCCTTGCGCCGCTGGGGTCTCGGTACGGGGTAATTCGTTCAGAACGGTATTGTTCCCGGACCCGGGCCGTGGAGGAACTCTGGAGCGGCCTTAGCCAGATCGACTGGATGCATACCCTGGCCGCCCTGGATGATGGGGCGCTGAGGGATCCTTTGATCCGTATTCGGGATACCTTGGTATCCAAGGCAGGTCTCATGGTCAACCTCACCGGCTCTGGTGACACCGTGAGCGCCTCCTGCAAGGCCCTTGAGCAGCAATTCAGCCGCTTTGGTCCCCCTCGTTCCCGGAATCCCCACGCTTCCAGTCCAGAACCTTTCTTCACCCTTTTGGGAACTCCGGGAACCGGGGTCCCTGAGGTGTATGCTTCGCCTTCTCTCCAGGTGGGTTTTGCTGCCATGACCTTGCCTTCTGCTGCTTTTGGGACCAAAGCAAGCGCAGCGGAATCGGTCTTGGCTCACGGGCTTTCCACTGGCGCGCTCTGGGAGGATATACGCATGAAAGGCGGCGCCTATGGAGCTTATGCCCATTCCGATAGTCTTGAAGGGCTCTTTTCCCTGGCTACTTACCGGGATCCTAATCCCCTGCGTTCGTTAGATGCCTTTGCTGCTATATTAAAAGACCGGGTACGCCCGCTGTTTGACGGGGAATTCCTGGAAAAAGCGGTTATTGGTACCTATGCCAAGAAGACCCATCCCCGGGTGAGCCTTGAAAAGGGATTTTTGGACTTCTTCCGGTTCCTCTACGGTATTCCCCCGGAACACCCTTCACGGATGCTCGCCCATGTCATTGGGGTTTCTGCGGAGGAGATTATCCAGGCTGCACAGCGTCTCTCCCAGTACACCCAGCAAGCTTCACCGTGTAAGGCCTCACCGGTTATCTTAGCAGGAACCGGAACCGCAGAGAAAGCCGCAGCCCACCTCGGGGTTCCGGTACAATCGGTACCGGTTTAAGACCCCATAGGAGTAGAAAAGAACAACATGAAAACCCTCGTCCCCCTTGTGGGCTTGTTACTTATAGGGGGAGCTTCGGTGGACGCCCTTTCGCTGGATGCCTTGCTCCTCCAAGAACAGCGGCTCTCGCTCCTAGAAGCGGGAGCCCTGAGAGAAGTGCAATTCAAACGCCCGACTCCCCTCCTTATCCCTGGGCATACCCTGGTTCAGAAGCTCATGAACGATACCCTGGAAGCCTTAGAGCCCGGTCTTTTGGTGGAAAGCCTGCAGTTGTATAAGAAACCGCGAGGAGCCGCGTTTCCCCAATGGAGCCGCGCAGAGCGAAGGGCCTTGTTCAATGAAATCCTGGCGCTCAGTACCTTGGCAGGGCTCCGTTACTTTTCCACCAGCCGTAATGCCATGCGGATCTTCTATGAAACGTCCCAGGTGATTGACGGGCCGGATACGCAAAAGCCCCTGCCGGATCCGGTGTATGACGTACCTCCTGCACAGGGGATCCTCTATGCCCGTCAAAAGGACCTGACCTTTGGGGATACTATCTATCAATATGAGTACCATACCAGTGAAGACGCCCTGCTGTTGGTGCAGCAGAACCTCACCCCATTAACGGTAGGGATCATTCCTGCAGTAGGGAAACATAAGCTCCGTTCTGTGGTGGCGATCATCGATGCTGAAGCCTTTCTTCTGATTTACGTGGCATCCATGGCCAAGGCGGTTTCTCTTCCAGGTATGAATCAGCGGGTGGGTCAATCCTTTGCTACCAGAACCGACGCGCTCATGTCCTGGTTCACGGAACGGGCAGATAGGGCTTTTAAGGGGCTTATTCCTTAGTACCTGAGCCAGCTTCAAAACTCGGTTAGCAGGAAAAGGTTGTTTCCGATGAAACGGGCTTCCGAAGAAGCGGTTTAAAGCCCTTCGGGGTTCCCTCGCCTAGGCCGGTGTGGTAACTATGCTGCCGGCGCCTCTCACGACTCATTCAACCCGCATTTTGCCCGCCCTGGTCGCGCTTCCTGCGGAGGTGATGCTTCACAAAGCCCTTATCTGGGCCGGCAAAACGCCGTCGAACCTGCGGTTCGCTACAGCCGGGACGTTATGCGAAATAGGGGCACAATTCTTGGAACGTTAAAAATATTGACAAATTAAAATAGTACTGTATACTGGACTTGTTCAATAACCCGGTTGGTTATCGAACAAGTCTTGCAAAATGCTCCGCATTTTGCTGTTTTTTAAGCGGAAGTTGTTCAGAAACTGAGGTTTCTGAACAACTCTACT
>JAIRLU010000037.1 GCA_031259215.1 Treponema sp.
TTTTTTTAACGTTCCGGTCGCGTCAGGATGCGCTTTTACCGAGGTGGAATCCCGGGAAACCACGATTATCCGTCTGTTTGGTATCGGTTCTTTCTGGAGGGCGTGAAACATCCGTTCCAAGACGCCGTTTTTAGCCCACCGGTTGATTCTGACGTAGATGGTATGCCCGGGGCCGAAGGTCGCAGGGAGCGCCCGCCATTTACCGCCGTTTTCGCAGATATAGATGAGCGCGTCAAGGAAGCGGCTGTTATCGATTTTCACCTTTCCCCGTTGTTTAGGAAAAAGGTTAATAATTTTTTTTCGCTGTTCCTGGGTTAATTTCATAGCTTGAGTATATCATATTTTCTTAGTGTGAACAGGCCCTAGTATTACTACGAGTCCGTTTGAAAATACCAAAATTTGAAACGGACTCATGGGCTTATCCTATTCACGAACTGATTGATTTATCTGAGTTCGTGTAGTATAGTAAAGACGAGAAGTTTAACAGATTTTATTGCTATGGTAATTTTTTATATACTATAAGACGTAACCAGCACAGATACTCAAGGTCAGAAGAACGAATACACGCTTTAGAGAATAGATAGGACTATCGAGGGGAGATACAGGGCTTTGGATTGATGGAAGAAGGGCGGCTATAGGGAGTTTGTAAAGCCCTTGAAATCCGTCAAGTTTCCAGTAAAAGGAGTGGAGGTATACTATGCGTTTCTGGTGTTTTGTATGTATGTTTTGTGTAGGGGCCATTAATCTGGTCGGGGTTCCCCTGAACCTCTCGGCCCAGGGTACGCTTCCTATTCCCTCAATACAGGAGGGGGACGGTGAAGGGCTAGTTACAAAAACCGAAGAGCTAGAAGAAGGAGTGACCAATACGTGGCGGGTACACATGAACCTATTTATGCGTTTGGGCATAGCTGCGGCGATTATCATAGTCCAGGCTCTGCTGATACGTTTGGTATGGTATCTCTTTAAGAAGCTTCAAAATAAGGTGGCCCTGTACGGGCAAGCCCATTTTAAGCCCCTCATCATTAAGCAGTATCGCCTATTGGATACGAACCAAATGCTTAACATGGTCTTCTTTTTGCTGCGCATTCTGCAATTTGTGGTCATTATCTTCCAGTTGTATCTGACCCTTCCTCTGATATTTAGCCTCTTTGAGCCGACAAAACACCTGGCTTCCACCCTGTTTGGCTATATCTTGAACCCCTTACGATCCACCTTCTGGACCATTATCAGTTATATCCCCAATCTTATTACGATCATTATCATTATCATTATCGCCCGGTACACCCTGCGGACCATTAAATTCTTTACCACCCAGATAGAAAAAGGTAAATTGGTTATACCCGGGTTTTATCCTGATTGGGCTGAGCCGACCTTCAACATATTACGGGTCCTTTTATACGCCTTTACCATTATCGTGATATACCCCAACTTGCCTAATTCGGATTCAGCGGTTTTTCAAGGGGTTTCGGTGTTTGTGGGTATTATATTCTCCCTCGGTTCCAGTTCGATCATCGGAAACCTGGTGGCAGGTATTGTGATTACCTATATGCGTCCCTTTACCATTGGAGACCGTATCAAGTTGAACGATGTTACCGGTTTTGTGGTGGAAAAGTCCGCCACCGTTACCCGGCTGAGGACGCATAAGAACGAATTCGTTACCTTTCCCAACATGATGCTCCTCACCTCAAGTATTACCAATTACAATTTTTCTGCTGCTGAAAAAGAAGACGGCCTTATTCTCCATGCGGATGTTACCATGGGCTATGGGGTTCCCTGGCCTAAGGTTCATGAAATACTCCTGACCGCGGCGGCTAAGACCAATTATGTCTTGAAAAAGCCAAAACCCTATGTCTTACAAACCGCCTTGAACGATTTTTATGCCTGTTATGAAATCAATATTTACGTCAAAGCAGTAGATAAGGTCCCCCGAATTTATTCCAACCTCTATGAAAACCTTCAGGATGGCTTCAAAGCTGCTAATATCGACCTGACGGCACCATCCTATCAGATCTATATGCCGGCGAACTCAGGGGTAGAAATACCGGAAAATACCCCTCCTCATCATGAGTAGCCTCGTGAAAGGATGCAAGAAATGCCGATGGGCATGGTTTTTTTTCATAACCGGTCTTTTTCTGGAGCTTCCAGCATGTCAATCGATACCCTCCCCGTCTTCCGAGGAAGAACAGGTACCGGTATCTCGGTTTGGAGAAATTTGGGGATACCTCATCAGCGGGGAAGAACAAGCCCTAACCGGGGAACTTCCCCTGACGGATATTGGGTATTTTGGGGCGGAAGTGGACCACTATGGCCAACTGGTGAACGTCCCGAATCCCCAGGATATCCCCCAGTTTTTGGGACGGATCCACCTGGTAGTGGGCTGCGGAAGCAGGGCCTTGTCTCATTTCGTGCTCATGGAAGGAAGTCCGGTGAGAAACCAGCTTATCACCGACTTGATTGACCAGTCGAAGCCCTTTGACGGCCTGCAAATTGATTTTGAGCTGGTTCCTGCACGGGACAGAGGTACTTTCCATTCGTTTCTTGCAGAACTGCGTAAAGGGCTTGGAAATAAACGTTTCACCATTGCCCTTCCTGCCCGGCTTGAGACCCTGGATGATGATGTCTATGATTATGAAAGCATTGAACCTCTGGTGGACCGAATCCTGGTGATGGCTTATGATGAACATTGGGCTACCAGCGAACCTGGTCCGATTGCTTCTATGGATTGGTGTAAATCCGTAGCAGCGTACTCCCTTAAAACGATTGGATCGGAAAAGCTCATCATGGGACTTCCCTTTTATGGCCGGACGTGGGGAAGTAGCAACCTCTTTAGGGCCTTCTATTTTTCAGGAATCGAGCGCATTAAACAAGCCCATAAGGTTACGAAAGTCCGCCGGGAACAGGGGATTCCTACCTTTACCTATGAAGTTCCGGTTACGGTTACGGTCTACTATGAAGACGATTATTCCCTTTCGGTCCGTATGGACATGTACCGGACCTTGGGGGTACAATCCATTGGATTCTGGGCCTTGGGGCAAGAAAGTCCTACAGTATGGAACCTGCTCAAAGTGAAGAACGAGTAGGCCGGTCTTCACCGCCATCATGAAGCAACCCCTTATAGAAGCCGGTAGCCCACAGCCCGAAACCCATTCCGTTTACAATCCCTCAGGCGATTAAAGCCCGAAGGCTTCTTTCGATCAAACCGTTCTGCCTCGGAAGCAGGCAGGGCCATGATTCCGATACCCCCTGGGGAGAGCAGTTCCCGGATCCCCTCCCAGAGGGGGATGATCCGGTCGGTTTGAGGCACGAATTGGGGAAACCCAATGATGAGATCATAGGTGGGACGCTCAGGTTCCAGGGCTGCCGCCAGGCGTTTCCGGTGTATGCTCAGGTCCAGCCCAGGTATGGTGAGGACCGTTTCTTCAGCCATATTATACCGGGACGCTTCCAGCGCCAGGATATTTCTGCTGAACAATACCCAGCGGTACATTGAGGAAGCCCCTTCAGGCTTTGTTTCTTTTGCCAGGTACCCTAAGAGCCACCGGGGGAAATGTCCCTGACCAGGTTCATAGATGAGTATAGAACTCCGGGGAGAAACCCTTAGGGTTTCTCCCTTTAAGCGGGTCATCAGTTTGGCTGCCACCTGGACCGCTTCGCTGGGGGTGTCAAAGTCTGCTACTCCCTGGATGGTATCCAAAGAATACGCTAAGCCCTCCATGACATAATTCCCGCGGCGGCGATGATACATGGGATAATCCCGAAACAAACCTCCTCCTCCTTGAACAGGCTCTAAAGGTACCTCGCCAGGGTATGGTATAGCACCATAGGGATGGGGAGCGGAACCCAGGGGCCCGTACATGAAAACCCTATGCTCCCTTCCTAGTTCATCGTACTGCAAAAGAAGGTTTGCCTGGGCGATCTGTAAACGAAAAAAATCAGCCAGCGGATTAACCACCACGACGAGCACGGATCCCCCGGGATTCAGTAAGGCCGCAGACCGGAGGATAAAATCTGCCAAAACCGGTTTTCCCGCCTTAGCAGGGATGTTGGAAACGATGAGGTCCCACCGGGCATGAAGGGGACCTCCCAAGAGGGGTTCCGTATGGCTGGAAAGCAGTCCTCGGGGAATGCGGTTTTTTTGCGCATTGTATTCGGTTATGATGGTAGCCAGTTCGTCCCGATCCTGGCAGCGGACATGGAAAGAAGGGGGAAACCAGGGCGAATCGCCTTGGACTAATAAGGCTCCCGCCACACAGATACCGATCACCCCCACCCCGCAGCCTGCATCCAGAACCGTCTGCGGCAAGGGCTTCCCTTGCCGCGTAACCGCATCCCACTGCTGGGAAAGTACTTTCAACAGGAACCCCGTCCCCTTATCAATAGCCGCGGAACTGAACAGTCCTTGGGAAAGGGCAAAAGAGAAAAACTTCCCCCGGAACTTAAAGGTTACTGCTTTGGTCGTATAGGCTTCTGCTCCCTGGAAGGAGCTACTGCAGGGATTAATCGTTTACCCGTTCCACGTATTCTTTGGTTTCGGTATTGACCAGGATCTTATCATGCTCCTTGATGAAAAGAGGAACTCGGACGGTAAGCCCGGTTTCGGTAACAATGGGTTTGGTAGCCCCTGAGACCGTATCCCCTTTCACGTAGTTTTCGCTTTCCGCCACGGTAAAGACCACCTTATAAGGGATCTTAATATCAATAACCTTATCTTCCCAGATGGTAAGTTCATAGACGTCGTTCTCTTTAAGATAGTATTTTTTGTCTTCCAGGTCAGCGATAGGCACTTCATACTGCTCATAGGTTTCATTATCCATGAAGTGATAATAATCCTGGTCCGCGTATTGAAACTGACAGCTTGGGTTACTCACCAGAGCGTCTTCTACTTCCATTTGAGTCGGTATGGTCAAACTGAGGACCCCTCCGTCCTTGATACTCTTCATCTTGACCCGGGCAAAGGCGCCTCCTTTCCCAGGATTGACGAATTCCCGCTCTACCACGATATAGGGCTGCCCCTTTTGAAGCAAACAGGTTCCCTTGGAGATATCTCCCCCTCGAATCATATATTCCTCACTATACTAAACTACCCTTGAGTATACCGGGCCGGCAGGTACATGACAATAGGTTTCTCTCATAGTTACAAAACTGCTTTGAGGTACTTGACGTTTTTTCTGCATTATGGTAATTGATCCCTATTGAGTAATCCGGTTACTTGTGGATCCCTATCCAGTATACTCTATAAGTAACGGTTTTTGCCCTGCTTCTATAGAAGCAGCCATCAGAACACAAGGGAGAAATAAACCCATGGCCCTTTCAGACAAAACCTTTCTTCATGCCTTTCAAAAACAAGCAGCCCGTACACCCCAGCGGATTGCCCTCTCGGATGCAACGAAGGTTACCATTACCTACGGTCAGGCTCAGAAGTATGCCAATTATGTGTCCCAAAAAGTAACCGAAGCCGGGGTTGGCCGGGGTGATATAGTCGCTCTGTTCCTGGGACGGACCGCCTTCTTCCCGGTTGCCGCTATCGGTGTATTTCAGGCCGGGGCCGCGTATATGCCCATTGATCCCCGGTATCCTGACAGCCGGATTGAGTTTATGTTGGAAGACTCTGAAGCAAAAGTGCTCATTACCTCCCGGGACTTGGAGTCTCATACTGCTGCGTATACCGGTACGGTTCTATACGCCGAGGATCTGTGGGTAGAACAGGAAGCGACTCCCGAACCGATTGTTGACGGCAATGATATGGATTACATTATCTACACATCAGGAACGACCGGTAAGCCCAAGGGGGTCATGAATATTCACAAAGGCTTAATGAACCTGATTGATTTTTATGCAGAAGAACTGAACTTCAACGAACAGGACGTTTCCGGGGTGTATTGCAGTTTCGGTTTTGATGTTTCAGTGATGCAGATGTTCCCGTTTTTAGCGAAAGGGGCTGGGGTGGATATTGTTCCCACTGAAGTCATGCTGGATATGCAGGCCTTGAGCAGGTATACCAATGACCACGGCATAACGACGATGCATCTGCCTCCTTCCATTGTAAAATTTTTTGATCCCTTTTGTGAGAATACCACCCTCAAATCTGTTGTTGCGGCAGGAGATCGGCTTACCTATGGACCGGGACGTAACTTTTTGCTATACAATATGTACGGACCTACTGAGACAAGCGTTATTATGACCAGCTTGTTGGTGGATAAGGAATATGAAAATTATCCCATAGGCAAATGCGTTAAGAATAACTGCGGGTATATTGTAGATGAGTATATGAACCTGGTGTCTGAAGGGGAAGCAGGGGAGTTGTGCTTTGCGGGTATTCATATAGGCACGGGATATCTAAAAAGACCCGAACTGACTGCAGAAAAGTTTGTAAAGAATCCTTTTAGCAGTGATTCTGAGTAAGAGACGATGTACCGGACCGGGGATTTGTGCCGGGTATTACCGGGTGGGAACTATGAGTTTTTGGGGCGGATAGATACGCAGGTTAAGATCCGGGGATTCCGGGTGGAGCTTGGCGAGATAGAGATGACCATGAGGAAATATGAAGGGGTCAAGGAAGCGATTTGCGGAGCCTTTGAAGATACGGGGAAGGGAGAGAAATACCTTGTTGGGTATTATACGGGGGATGAAGTTTTGGATGAGGAGGGATTGAAGGAGTATTTATCCAGGACGCTGCCTTTTTACATGATTCCTTCGGCCTTTGTACAATTAGATGCCATACCCCTTAATGCGAATGGGAAATATGACCGGAAGGCATTGATTGAACCTGCCCGTGGGGGGAGCCGGGGGGTGTACTCCCATGCAGAAACCCCGGAAGAACAGATTTTGGCGGAATGTTTATGGGAGCTATTCCCTGCCGGGCAGCTTGATTTTGAGCAGACCTTCAGTGAGGCTGGGGGAGATTCCCTTGGGGCGATCCAGTTACTCACCTTACTAATTGAAAAACATTT
>JAIRLU010000168.1 GCA_031259215.1 Treponema sp.
ACAACGCTATATATAGTGTATATAGAAAATCCAAAATAATTATGTATTAAGATGTACGCTATATATAGCGTATCTGTCATTGAAACGACACTAAATAGCAAAACCCCGTGAACGGTTACTCTTTTATTATCTTACCATTTTTATTTTTTAAGAGTAAGGCAGCTATAAAATACATAATGATATTTATGGTGAAAATACATCCCATATATATATTCCATCGAAAACTAATATATAAGGCAAATAATAATCTCATTAAGAATATAATACTTTTAAAGGTATGTACATTTATTATTGAAAATGCGCCATCTAATTCTGCATTGATTCTTGTGAGATATACTCCAACTCCTAAACTTTTCTTTTCTCTATCATTAATATTTAAAAAATCTATAAAAATAATAGATTTTAATTTATAATACAGAGAAAGAATATATCTATCAAAAGCTAAATTACCAAAATATTGTAAGGTAATACCTATAAGTAATATAATTCCATATAATACTAATAATTCTATATTGATTTTTTTATGCTGTTCTATATAATCTATTATTTGTTTGAAAAAGAAAGGATACATATACGATAATATACTGACAGAAGAAGCAATAAAAGATAATAATAGTATGACAATACAGTTTTTTTTACCAAAAAAGGTAATGAGTTTGTTCATTGAACAAGTCCACTGTCAATCCGAAATCAAAAGAAAGTGCGTTCTTCCCAAACAAACCGAGGCTTGATCCGCAGCAGCAGCGCAGGGACGATGATAAGTCCTACCAAGGCGCTCATAATCATAGCTAAAGCAATCAACAAACCAAGATCCGCCAGCATATTGAACTGGGATAAAAGCAGCACCCCAAAGCCCAGACCCGTGGCTGCCGCATCCACGATAATTGCCATCCCAGAAGTCCGATAGGCTTTTTGCAAGAAATCCCCTTTGCCCCCTGCAGCCCGATACTCCCGCTTATAGGCTTCCAAAAAATGAACCGTATAATCAATTCCAATGCCCAGAGATAGACTGGAAATCATAGCGGTTCCAATATTGAGTTTAATTCCGGTGAGACCCATGATCGCAAAGTTAATGAGGATCAGCAGGGAAAGGGGGGCAATACTGAGAAGACCCGCCACCACCGAATGGTTGCAGATAGCCATGATGGCAAAGAGGAACACCACCGCGATGATCATGGAACTCCACAGAGACTGAACCACCAGGTTGTTCAGAGAGCCTTCCACCAAGGCAGCGCCCCCTACCACCACCTGAACCGTATCAGGGAAATGGGCCGCTACATACTCGTTAATCGCCTTAACCACGCGATTCGTATCATCCTGGCCGATAGTACGAAGCTGGATCGTGGTCTTTATGGCGGTGGGTTCCAGGGGATCATTGGCATAGGACTCGATATTCCCGGAGAGCAATACCAAATAGTTGGAAACCAAGTGCTGGAGTTCCTCTGGACGGGTTTTGCCGTACCGGATGGGGTCCCGGGGAATTTCATAATACGCTGCCCCTTCATAATTCACCTGTTTCTTCACCTCCCAGACCAACTGGGAGGCATCCATGGTTCGGTCCGCTCCGGCGCTTAAGGCCCGTTCCAGGAAGCCGGCCAATTCCTGGGGGCTTGCCAGGGTCTCCTGGAATTCAGGGGCCTCTCCTGCCCCGGGGGGATCATACAGGGCATCCTCAGCAGCAAACGCGCTGAATCCAAAGTCCGGCTCAGAGGCATCGGTAAAGCCAAAGCCAAAATCCCCGGTACTTGCCACCGTGGATTGGGGCTTGAGGCCCAGCGGAGACTCACCTACGTTAAACACCTGGTTGATCCGTTTGACTAAATCGGTAAATCCCATGACCTTACCGGTTTCAGGAACCTTGGTTACGAGATAGGTATTGAGATCATCTATGGCCCCCAAGGTATCGGGGTGCAGGAGGATTTCAGGGCTTTCCCCCTGAACCACCACGCTTATCACCTTAGAACCACCGAAGTGCTTACGGATAAAGTTATCTGAGGTATTGATATCTGTATCAGGCTTAAAATATTCCAAGAACACATTGTCGATGATGAGCTTAGAGGTGCCGTATAGGGATACCAGAAGCAGCACCCCTGCCACCCCCAGAACCAGATAGGTTTTCTTTGCCACCGCTGAAAAAAAAGCGGCCATATACTGATTTATCTGCCCTTCCTGGGATATTTCTGCACGTTTGAATTTGAGTTTCCTCAGCGCCCGGGGTCCTCGGATGATCAAAATCGCGGGAATGAGGGTGAGGGTAATGAGGAACGCCACGGCTACCCCAAAGCCGGAAAAATACCCGAACTCCCGGATGGGCAGTACTTGGGTAAAACAAAAGGCAAAAAAACTAACCATAGTCGTCAGAGCTGCCAGGAAAAGGGGCTTACGAATGGTCCGTACCAGGTTAAGCACCAGTTCCCGATGGGCTTCCCGGCTCATGGTGCTGAAATCCTGGTCTACTGCTTCAAGATAGTGGATAATCAGATGCAGCCCATAGGAACTCCCCACCGCAATGAGGATGACCGGAAGCACCGTGGAGATGACCGATAGTTTTATACCCACCAGGGGCATGGCCCCAATGGACCAAATGACGGCTATTAAGACCGCCAGCAAGGAGAAAATCACGAAACTGATCCGCCGCAGAGGCAGAAAGACAATCACCAGGACCACCCCAATCACCACAGGAACCAAAACCAGGAGATCCTGGTGGACCGCTTCGTTGATGGTGGCGCTGACTACCGGCATCCCGGTAACATACACCACTGCAAGATCGTGAAACATGTCCCGGGCTATGTCGCGGATCTCCAGGAAACTGGCCACTACCTCGGGGCGTCCCGCATTTTCCGCGGTAATTTCCAAAGGCACCAAGATCTGGGTAGCGCTAAAGTCATCAGAGATCAGGGCCTGTCGGTAGAGGTCCCAGGAAAGGACCCGGCGTTTCAATTCGGTGATTTCCTCCCGGGTACCGGAAAAATCCGCTCCTACCAGGGGTTCTACCACCAAGGCGTCCCCATCGCCGGTGATGTAATCGGTGCTTATGATCGAGTTCACGGTACCCACGATTTCGATTTCCCGGATTCGGTCTACATAGTCCTGAATCCGCATGAGGAATTCTTTGTCAAACACGGTTCCGTATTTCCGTTCAAGGCCCACCAAGATAAACAGGGAACTGCCGAAGGTATCATCAATATAGGCTGATACTAAACGGGCTTCATCGTCTTGGGGTACAAACCGGAGGTTGTTATTGTCCAATTCCGCCCGGGGAAGCTGGAAGGCAAAAAAAAGGCTGATACCTGCGATAATCCCCACAATCAACCAGGGATATTTAAACAACTTGTCCATTATCTTCCGCCTACCTTTCCGGCACTGCCCTAAACCGGCTGCTGCAACATGTGAGGGTTTGAAATAACCTCAGATAGTACTATATAGAGCGCCGGCTCGTCTCGTCAAGGGAGCGGGTTGCCCACGTTAAAGCTAACCCTAGGGGAGGGTTTGCACCATGTAATAGAGTTGTTCAGAAACCTCAGTTTCTGAACAACTTCCACTTAAAAAACAGCAAAATGCGGAGCATTTTGCAAGACTTGTTCGATAACCAACCGGGTTATTGAACAAGTCCAATAATCTAACCATGGAGA
>JAIRLU010000179.1 GCA_031259215.1 Treponema sp.
GTGGACTTGTTCAATAACCCGGTTGGTTATCGAACAAGTCTTGCAAAATGCTCCGCATTTTGCTGTTTTTTAAGCGGAAGTTGTTCAGAAACTGAGGTTTCTGAACAACTCTAGTATACGAACCACCTTCAAAACTCCCTTTAAGAGGATATGGTCCAATGAAACCGACTCCCCAAAAAGCTTCTTCCCTTAGATGATATTGTGCATCTCCATACCTATCCAGCTCGACGTCCTCCATGCTCCTAGGCTTTGGTTTCAGTTTCCGAAGAAGCTCCCTCTCCAGCCCCTTCCTCAGAACTAGCTGCTCCTTCAGCCTTGGCAAATTTCACTAACGCCACCACCTGATCCGCCCCGGAGATGATCCGCACTCCTTCACCCAGGGCAAGGTCCCGCACATGGATCGACTGATTGATCTTAAGCTCAGACACATCCACCTCAATCCGTTGCGGCAAGTCTTTAGGCAGACATTCCACCTCTATTTCATGGAGGGGAGATTCAAGGGTACCCCCTTCCCGGACCCCTACAGGGTTTCCATGGATATGGACCGAAACCTTCGCCCGAAACATAACACCGCTTTCCACTTCATAAAAGTCAACATGCAGTACAGTACCATCCTGGATAGTACGCTGGGTATCTTTTACAAAGGCATTATAAGAGGTTCCTTCAATTTCCACCGTTACAATAGTACTTTCGGAAATATTTTTGATACTTTTTACAAATTCCTGGGCATCCACATCAATGGCTCGGGCTTGACCAGAACGCCCGTAGAGTACCCCCGGTATACGACCGGTACGACGGATCCGGCGGGCTGCCCCGGAACCGGTAACAGCCCTATTCCGAGCTGTCAAAACAACCTGACTCATACTTACTCCTTCCTGGGACGACAGGGTTCGAACCTGTGCATGCCGGAGCCAAAACCCGGTGGCTTACCACTTGCCTACGTCCCAATGAATTATTATCCTCTTAACAGGGATTATAGTATTTGAGATGCGGTGCGCCTAGCCCTTACCTCTTATTGATACCTAGCCCCTTCCCCCATGGGCGCTCCAGGGAGACCCTTATAGTTCTACCGAGAGATCATCCGGAACGCAGCCAAAATCATATTTATCCAGGATCTGTATTTGCAACTCACTACGGAAATTCGGGTGAATCGGATGGGCTACATCCTTGTATTCTCCGCTCCTCGTTTTCCGACTCGGCATGGCAATAAATACCCCATTTTTTCCTTCGATAATCTTGATATTATGTACCACAAAACAGTCATCAAAGGTAACCGTTACATACGCCTTCAATTTTCCCTCGCCGGTCACTTTACGGACCCTAATATCAGTTATCTCCATGAGGCATCTCCTTTTTATCGGTCCAGAATAACTTATTATTTATTCTACTCCCCCATTAACCATATACGCAAGTGGAAATGTTACGTGTACAAAATACCTTTGATTCGATACCCCTTTCCTTCCTGAAAGGGAGATGCCTGCTTCCTTTGCCGCTCCTTCATTACTAAATATACCAAAACAGGTGGATCCTGCCCCGGATAAACCAACAAAATCCGCGCCCTGCCCGTTGAGTTCTTGCACTATCCTCCGGTATACCGCTGCCTGTTCCTGGTTCCCGGCATCCAAAAATACCTGCAGAAAATCATTCCTATACGGCCAGGATCCTGGGGATCCTCTGAGGGCACCGATCAGGTCCCGCATATCCTCTTTTTGCGCTACACCTGATTCTGAGCGCACCTGGTCTAATAAACAAAAAGCCTCGGCCGTATTGCTGGGAAACCCTGGATACACCAGCACCACCCATAGCCCCGCAACCGCTTTAAGGGGCAGAACCTGTTCCCCGCGACCAGATACAAAAGCCGCTCCTCCCCACAAGAAGAAAGGAACATCACTTCCCAGGGCCAGGGCCATTTCCAAAAGCTTCCTCCGCGGAAGGTTCGGCGCCGCAAGAATCTGCAACGCCCTCAGCATCGAAGCCGCATCTGAAGACCCCCCCCCTAAACCAGATCCTAAGGGTATCCGTTTTTCCACTCGGACCCGAATACCCCCGGTAAATCCGGTCTCAACTCTAAAAAGGGATACTGCCCGGTAAATACTGTTTTTTTCCAGGGGAAGCACGCTTTCTGGAGGGACCCTTCCTGCTGCCTGGGGAGCTTGCCAATCCATCAGAATGGTACAGCCCTCTTTTTCCTCAGTCCCTTCAACCCACAGGGTATCCCCAAAGGCCAAGCTTACAAAAATACTCTCCAAGTCATGATACCCATCAGGTCGCCGGTCTTTCACCTGTAGATGCACATTGATCTTGCAGGGCGCTTCTATTCTCAGTATAGTTTCCTTCAAGGCATTGTTACCAGGGGTTCTTATAATGTAAAAATATACCCAAAATACCGGAGTATGTAAAGTGGGGACTGCAGCGAGGCATTGAAACGACTAAAACCGATTCAATATAATCTATGGAACATAGAGGCGGTTTTAAAAGTCAAATTTTGAAAGCGACTCAATATTCTGGTAAAATAACCTCTAAAACCAGTTGACAGATACTAAATCTCTCACTTATGTTTCAAGAGAAATTAAACCAAATGGAGCATGTTATGATTCTGTATGAGACCATAAATACCCAGCGGATTTCCGGGCGGATCCTGGTAGACGAGTTGTACTCGCCAGAAATGCCCGCTTCGATGCCCCTGCGGAACGCGTATTCCCCTGAGCGTGGGAAGTACCCCTCAAAGGGTACGAACCATTTTCCCTGTCCTTGTCTTGCCTTTGATGATGAAGACGACGAGGATGAAGATATCGGCGATGATTTCGACGATTTGGACGATGACTTCGACGACGATTTCGAAGATGACGATTTTGACGACGAAGATGATTTTGAGGATGCTTTCGAGGATGAAGATTTTGAGGATGCTTTCGAGGATGAAGATTTTGACGAATAGCCGCAACCAGGCTTGTCTGTAGGAGTTTGTTGCACCAGTGCATAAATTGGACTTGTTCGATAACCTGGTTGGTTATCTCACAAGTCTTGCAAAATGCTCCGCATTTTGCTGTTTTTTATCGGAATTTGTTCAAAAACTGAAGTTTTTGAACAACTCTATTGTATAAAAATTCACGGCTGTGAATTTTTATACTTTATGTAAATCCACATTAACCGATTACGCAAAGGGAGTCTTAATGTGCATTAAGGGGTGCCACAGGAACAGGGGACAAAAAATCCAGGGATCTACCCATCCTCAGAAACGGCTGGGGGTAAAGGTCCTTATACAAGACTCGGAGGCGACTCTTCATGAAAGATAATGGCAGCAGCGCTCCAGAGCCGTTCCAGTTCATAAAAGGCCCGAGTCTGAGCGGTCATCAGGTGAATCACTATGACTCCGAGATCGATAATACGCCATTCATCGTTATAGGAAAGGCTCGGAATCGCGCTCCGCCGCGGGGACCGTCTGAGTATATCCATACTCTTTTCTCGAGAAAATTCCTTAATATGCTGTTCTAAGCCCTGTAAATGGGTCGTGCTCGTTACCGTGGCTATCACAAAAAAGTCAGTCCACCCATTGAGCTTGCGCAGGTCCATAACCAGCACATCTCCCCCCCGGTAATCCCGCAGCAGCGTACCCAGTTCTATGGCCGCAGTATATACCGAATCGGGCGGCAGGGGCTTATCCGTCTGAAACATATCGTCCATTAAAATCACTCCCGATGATAAGGGTAAAATCAGATCTATATTCAATGTGTTGCATGGTCATTTCCATTTCCAAATTGGTGTTTTGCTGCGCTTCAACCTGAATATTTTTACAGTGGATAATATCCCCCAGGATCTTGACCATACTTTCATTGCCGGATCGGTCTACGATAAGGGTAGCTTCATAGGTCCGCTCTGCATTACCAATAGCGATGACATCATAGCCAAAACCCTGAAGCAGTTCCGCCGTTCTCCCGGCAAGGCCGTTGATCGCCGTTCCATTGAGCACTTCCACCGTAAAAACCCGTTCAGTAAAGGTCCCTTCTATCTGCCGGGTGAGTCCCCCCAGGGTTTGCCGTACGATTTCCTTGATGAGACTACCGTCATAGTAGGGAAACAAGAGGGTTTGTCCTGAAACCTCCCGGATATTCCCCCCTACGGATTGTATACCGATCCTGTCCATATCAATTCCCGCGTATTCATCAAAAAGCCGGGTCCGGATCCGGGGATTCATATCGGTCTTGAGCATCGTTTGATAGGCCTGGGCTACCAAAGGGGTCTTGAGGATATCGTTTTTCTCCCCCAAACGCTTAAGAAACCCTAAGAAAAACCGTTGCCTCCGGAAGGTGATGAGTTCCCGGTCTTCATCAGGGAGTTCGTAGGTAACATAGCTTGTAGCCTTATCGCCATCCAGCCGGGTTATCCCTGAAGGAAAGAGAATAGGCCCGGATTCCTGGTAGATTTCCACTGGAGCAGGGATGAAAAGTTCTACCCCTTCAATCAAGTCAACCACTTTGCAAAGATTTTGGGTATTCAAAACCAAGAAAAAACTGATATCAATACTCAAAAGCCGTTCTATTTCCTGTTCAAAGGCGGTGATTTTTTCAGCATCATAGACTATATCAATCCGATCAACCCGGTTAATCTTCTGTAAAATCAAACCCAGTTCACCGGGTATATCAAAAATCGCAGCCCGTTTGGTGACCGGATAGTACATGAGCACATAAGTACCGAGGGGTTTAGCATCCCCTTCAATGACAAAAAGAGTATTGATGACCCGGTCTCCGGTAAGAACCCCTTCGATTGGGTCGGCTCGTAAGGCCACCACGGTGATAAAAATACCCGCCCCCAAGAGGACCACAATGGTTCCCAGAAGAAACGCACTGGCATCAACTTTCGCTTTCTTCACCGGCTGTTCCTTTTGTGTACGGTTTCAAACAGGCGTAGGGTTCCCTCGGAAATATCCAGGGCTTGAGATCGAAGATAGCCCACAGTCTCTTCTAGAACCGCTTCAAAAAGCCGGTCCAGATTCGCAGTTTCCCGGAGATCCTGGATGGTAGGATCCAGATCGCCCCGGGAAATTTCAAGCTTATCCGCAATATACACCACCTTTGCCAAGGGGCCCATGCCCATGCCTCCGGTGGTATGGAGCCGTACTGCTTCAAGGATCCCTTCATCATGTAGGTTAAACCGGTTTTTCAGTACTACCGCCGCTGCCCTGCCATGAAGGAGGGAGGGCTTTTTTCGCTCTATAGCTTCAATTTCCTTCTCATCCATCCGGGCCCAGAAGAACATTTCCTCTTCCCCCAAAGACTTGCACATATCATGAGAAATACCTGCTAAGTACCCTTTTTGAGGATCCAGTCCAAAACGGATACACAGATCCCAACAGAGGAGGGCGGTATTCCGGGAATGAAGGAATCGGGAAAAACTCACCGCCCTGCGTACCGCGGTTTCTACCTCGCTAATAAGTTCCCAGGTACTCGGTGCCGCGGGAATTGAAGGAACTCCAGGAACGGTTCCACAGGCTTCCGGAGGGATGTATCCATAGAGCTTCCGGTCTTCAATGATACCCCGGGCTCCAGCGGGTACCAGATAACGCCAGTTTCCTTGATCCTGGATCCTATCCCGCAGGACCGCAGAAGAGATCTCTATAATTGCATTGTTAAGCCGTTTATGAGGATAGGGAAAACTTTCGGATGCTGCAGCAATACGGTGAGCGATGATGATATCCACCTGACTCATAATTTCCGAAGCCTCTCTCCAAGAAAGAAAGTTCCCAGCCAGATCATCCCCCAGGACCAGCCCGAGTTTTCCTTCAGGACGATACCGGGCCATGATATCCTTGATGGTATCAATGGTGTAGGAAACTCCTTTCCGTTTGATTTCACAGTCATCCATGGTAAACCGGGGATCTCCAGGGATCGATGCGGCGAGCATGTCCAGCCGATCTTGCGGGCTGCCCCCTACCGCACCTTGCTTAAACGGAGACTGGTAGGCAGGAATGAGAATAATCCGGTCATACCTCAAGGCGCTCAAGACCGTATCTGCCAATACCAAATGGCCCATGTGTACCGGGTTAAAACTACCCCCTAAGATCGCGAGTTTCATAGCTCCTGAACCTCTTCCCGGCTCGTATCAGGGGTACAAACCAGCGCTCCCATAAAGGCCGCTAATTCCGGGATACCTGCTCCAGAAAAGACCGAAATACCCAACACTTTTTCTTCGGTATATACCTTGCTCAGTTGGGCTAAACGGCCAGCAGCCCCTGGCATATCCAACTTGGTACCCACCAGTACCCGAGGTTTCTTGGTTAATTCCAGGGAAAATGCGGCGAGTTCTTGGTATACAATAGAAAAAGCCTCCTGATAATTATCCTCAGAGAGATCGATTAAAAATGCAAGAGCCGCGGTACGAGAAATATGCTTTAAGAAACGAATTCCAAGCCCCACCCCTTGAGATGCCCCTGCCATGAGTCCCGGAATATCCGCCAGAATGATATCCCGGTCATGCAAGCTCAAGACCCCCAGGTTGGGTATTTTAGTGGTAAAAGGATACGGAGCAATCTTAGGCCGGGCATTGGTAAACCGGTTAAGGAGAGAAGACTTTCCCGCATTAGGGAGACCTACGAACCCTATATCTGCTAAGAGTTGCAGCTCAACCCGAAGAACCCGGTGTTCGCCCGGTTTTCCGGGTAAGGCTCTACGAGGGGCCTGCTGTACGGAAGATTTGAAATGTATGTTACCCCAGCCCCCACGTCCTCCTTTAAGGAATACAAAGTCCTTTTCCTGCTTCCCAAAATCCCGGATAAGTTCCCCTGTTTCCGCATCCTTCACGAGGGTTCCTGGAGGCAGGGGAATACGCACATCCTTCCCCTGTCTGCCATATCGGCCAGAACCTTCTCCGTCTCGGCCATTTTCCGCCTTAAAAGAAGGCTTATACCTGAGATGGGCTAAGGTACGGAGGTTACGACGGACCACAAAGATCACATCCCCCCCCTTTCCTCCATCTCCTCCGGCAGGCCCTCCCCGGGGAACGTATTTCTCACGGCGAAAGGCCACGCACCCATTCCCCCCTGAACCTGAAAAAACTTCGATAAGCGCTTCGTCGGCAAATTTTTCCATTCTTATCCAACTTGTGGTTTAAAGGAGCACAAGTACATAGCACAGGAAACTTTTATATCTTACGCACGCCTTTTACGAAACCCCGAAAATAGTACCCTAGGTCAGGGAAGCCCTATTCATGGGGTTACGGTACTATCCATGACCCAAGACACGCACCTTTTCCAGTACATCTACGGAGTATATACCCCACCGATGACCTTCTTTGCTCCCCTATTCCGGGGTTCCTGCCGGAACAATCCCTGCCAATTTCCGGCCTCGCCGGTTCGAAAAAGATACGGTCCCGTCCACCAGGGCAAAGAGGGTATAATCTCCACCGCACCCTACATGGGATCCCGGATGTATTTTCGTACCCCGCTGCCGAACGATAATGGTCCCTGCTTTGACGCGGGATCCTCCTGATGCCTTAATACCAAGATACTGGGGATTAGAATCCCGTCCGTTTTTAGCGCCGCTGCCGCCCCGTTTTCGAGCCATAGTAGCTCCTCCGCTCTGTAGTTATAGTTATCGTACAATGATCCGGGTATTCAGCGGCAACCGCTTCAAGTCCTTCCTGGAGGAACATCCCTACCGCAAAAAGAAAATCCCTCCCCTGGGGGGTATACTCAAGTTCCATCCAGAAAACCCCGTGCTCTGCACCGCCCTGTACCCGTATCCCTTCCTGCAATGAAAGCACCCGCAGGGCGGTCTTCGTAAGCACCGACACTGCGGCGCAAACTACATCGTTACCCTTGGGCCCTGCCTTGGCGTGACCGTGCACACCGCAAGCTACGAGAAGCCCTGCTTCATCTAAAGCCAGGTCGATCCCGATCATGCAGGTTATGATGCTCCCAGGATAGCTCCGATTTTAAGTACCGAATACTGTTGCCGGTGCCCCTGTTTACGACGGTAATCCTTTTTGGATTTATACTTAAAAACAATAATTTTTCGGTCTTTTTTATGGCCTTCCACCACGGCAGATACCTTAGCACCCTGCACATAGGGGGTTCCCACCTGGAGCGTCTCTCCTGCAATGAGGAGCACTGAGTCAATATCCAAATTGGTCCCCACCGTTGCATCAATACGGTCAACCTTCAACAAGGCCCCTTGTTCGGCTTTATACTGTTTTCCCTTAAATTCTATCAATGCGTACATGAACGATTGTCCTTTTTCACCGGTTGGCGGTTCAAAACGTGCGGTTTTGAACCGCCAACCTTAGATTGAAATGAAAAAGCGGACGTGAGACCGCTTTTTCGGAAGTCAGTTTTGAAACTGGTTCACAGAATAGTATAGTTATAACCCAGGCCTATTCAGTACGTCAAGAGGTCAGAACCAAAGGGCAAGCTCATGCACCCTACTGCTATACCTTCCTTTGTATAAATCAAGATGAAACTCAGTAAAAGCTAAACTTGACCCATATTTGTATTTATTGCCTGTTTTAGGACAGACTTTTCCCCAAGGAGTTTTCTGTTAGGGACAAACAGGGGAACCGCTACAGAACACGGAGCGAATAGGCGCCCCTTATCCGGGTGTCGGGACAAGGGGAAGCGGGAACAGGAGTAGAAAAGCGGTTTGGGTCTCCGCTTCCCTATAAGGGGGTCTGACCCGTATACTCATATCCTCTTCCCCTCCAAGCTCCGCTTCAGGCGGTTCCCCTTCGAGTATCCGCGACCCATACCGGTCTCCCCAGATATGCCCTTCCCGTGCTTGGGCACGGTTGTACCGCTGGGCAAACATCTGTTTCAGCCATTTCATGATAACCGGAAGTTCCATGCCCTCCGCAGGCTTGATATAAAACGTAAGCCTGTCGTCCCCAAGACGCAAGCCCCGAATCTCGAAAACAAACCGCGCTTTCGTCTCATGGAAGACCGTGGCAAAGAGTCCCAAAGCCCGAGGGTTACGGAACAGGGGTTCCCGGTTGTTGATACGGGTGTGGATTTCGTACCATACCCCTTGTTTGAGCAAACGTAATGGTCTCATAGAGTAT
>JAIRLU010000190.1 GCA_031259215.1 Treponema sp.
TTCCGATAAAAAACAGCAAAATGCGGAGCATTTTGCAAGACTTGTTCGATAACCAACCAGGTTATCGAACAAGTCCGATGTAATAGAGCTGTTCAAAAACGTCAGTTTTTAGGAAAGCAAGCGTAGATTTATGGAAAAAAGCGGGCTTCAGACCGTTTTTTCAAGAACCATTCCCAAAACTAACTTTGAACCGAAGGTTCACGTTTTGGGAGTGGCTCTATATATACAGTTATACAGCGAAACCTATTAAAGGAGGAACCGCAATGCCGGTAAAGATTGCACGGGACGTTACCGAACTTATCGGACAAACCCCCATTGTTACATTAAATCGCCTGGTACCAGAAGATGCGGCAGAGGTCTACGTTAAACTGGAAAGTTTTAACGCCGGGGGTAGTGTAAAGGACAGGATCGCCCTGAACATGATACACCAGGCAGAGGCAGCGGGCCGGATAAAACCTGGGGACACCCTCCTTGAGGTTACCAGCGGTAACACGGGCATAGGGATAGCCCTGGTGGCCGCGGTCAAGGGTTACAAGGCGGTGATTGTCATGGGGGATAATGTGAGCCTGGAACGGAGACAGCTTATCCAATCCTACGGAGCAGAACTGGTGATCGTGACCTCTGTGGGGGGAATAAAGCCTTCCTTCGACAAGGCCGCGGAGCTGGTAGAAAAGTACGGCTACTTTGAGGTAAAGCAGTTTGAAAACCCCCACAATCCCGAAGCCCATGAGCTGACCACAGGGCCGGAAATCGCAGAGGCCTTTAACGGACAGATTCCCGACGCCTTTGTTTCAGGAATCGGGACCGGTGGTACCATCACCGGTGTCGGGAGCTACCTCCGGAAACTCAGGCCCGATATCAGGATCGTAGCAGTGGAACCGGACGCATCCCCAGTATTAAGCGGCGGCAAACCTGCCCCCCATAACATCCAGGGGATCGGCGCGGGGATCATTCCCCAGGTCTTAAACCGGGATATCTACGATGACATCATCCGGATCACCAACGATGAAGCCCAGGATTATGCCCGGGAACTGGCAGCAAAGGAGGGTCTGCTGCTGGGTTACTCTTCGGGCGCGGCTATCCTGGCCGCGGTCCGGGTGGCGAAGCAGTTGGGCAAGGGAAAGCGGGTCATCACCCTTTCCCCAGACACAGGTGAGCGGTATCTCTCCACTCCCTTATACCGTTTCGATTAACATCCTGGAGGCTGTTATGGAAGAAGATACCCTAAAAACCATCAGGGTCAGCGAAACCTGGCAGCTCGCCGGGGTGTACTATGTCAGGACCGAGGGCATGGTCAAGGGCTTTCACATCCCCCTGGACTGGGAATTCGCCGACGACAGTCCCTCGTCCCAATACCTCCTCCTCCTGGACCGGGGCCTGCCCGTGGCGACCTGTAGACTCAGGCTCCTTACGGACACCACCGCCAAGATAGAGCGGGTTTGTGTGCTGGAATCCCACCGGGATAGGAACATCGGGAAACGGCTTATCACCGATGCCGAAGCCTGGTTCCGGGAACTGGGGATCAAAATCGTGATCATCGCCAGCCGGGATGCGGTAGTAGGGTTTTATGAAAAACTCGGGTATCGGGCAGACTGGAACCAAATACATCAAGGTTTCTTTAAGGAAGTCCACATGGAGAAGGGCCTGTCATAAAGGGTACGAAGCACACCCTTTGACCGATATATCATAACGTGCAGTATATAAGGAATGGATTATGACCAAAATCATCAAAACCGCCGCGGAGCCGGTGGAAAAGGTCTCCCCAGGGCGGATCGCGTTATCCGAATCAGAGCACGAGATTTCACCCCAAGGGGCCTTTGTCCGGCAGCCAAACCATTTCACCACCCCTTTTGGGAGCGGCCCGGAAGAACTGCCCGTAGAGGCCGGTAGGTACCGCCTTCTCTGGGCCTCCATCTGTCCCTGGGCGCACCGACAGATCATCGTCCTCAAACTCTTAGGTCTTGATCAGGTGATCCCTATCGGTACTGCCCATCCCGTGCGGACTCCCTTGGGCTGGGAGTTTTCCCTGGATCCTGGGGGAGTGGATCCGGTCCTGGGGATCCGTTACCTCTCCGAGGTCTATCAGAAGGCCGATCCCGGCTATACAGGCCGGGCTACGGTGCCTGCGGTGGTGGACCTTACCACCGGAAAGGTGGTGAACAATGACTACTTCAAACTCACCTACTACTGGGAAACGGTATGGGCGCCTTTCCACAAACCGGGATCCCCGGATCTGTACCCTCTCCCCTTGCGGCAAGATATCGACGAACTCAACGAGCTGCTGTTTCACGAGGTAAACAACGGGGTTTACAAGGCCGGGTTTGCCGAAACCCAGGAGGAATACGAAAGGAACTATGACCTCCTTTTTACCCGGCTGGATCTCCTGGAAAAACGCCTGGCGGACCGGCGCTACCTCTTCGGGGATCGGATTACCGATTCTGATGTCCGTCTCTACGTAACCCTCGCCCGCTTTGATACAGCCTACCACCTGGTGTTCAAAACCAACCGCAACCGGCTCATTGATTTCCCCAATCTGTGGAACTATGCCAAAGACCTTTACCAGATCCCCGCCTTCGGAGGTACTACGGATTTTGAGGGGATCCGCCGGGGCTATCAATTGGGATCTCAGGCGAGGAACCCCTACGGGATCCTGTCTCTCGGTCCGGATGTCTCCTCCTGGAAGGAAGGCCACAATCGCGCCCGCCTGGGAGAAGGGGTTTCACGCTGCATTATCATACCATAAAAGGAGCATCCTATGGCATATAAAACATGGTTTCAGGATGAGACCAACGAAACAGGAGCCTTTATCAGGCAAACCAATCGGTTTATAACTCCCTTCGGTTTTGGTCCAGGGGACTTACCCGTGGAGCCGGGCCGGTACCGGCTGATATGGTCTCGGGCCTGTCCTTGGGCGCATCGGCAGATGATAGTGCGCAGTCTCTTAGGTCTTGAAGATGTCCTCAGTGTCGGTACGGTGGACCCGATCCGGCCCGAAAAGGAACAGAGCGACTGGGCCTTTACCTTAGACGAAAAGGGAGAAGACCCGGTGTTAAAGGTCAAGTACCTAAGCGATCTCTACCTCAGGACCGACCCTGAGTATAAGGGCCGTTTTACCGTACCATCGGTGGTTGATACTACCACCGGCAAGATCGTCAACAACGATTACTTTAACCTGACCTATTACTGGGAAACGGTGTGGAAGGACTACCATAGGCAAGGGGCGCCGGATCTTCTGCCTGAAGACCTCAAGGAAGCTATCTTCAAACTGAACGGCATCATCTTCAACGATATCAACAACGGCGTATACAAAGCCGGTTTTGCCCGAAGCCAGGAAGCTTACGAGGCGGCCTACAGGACGGTATTTAATCGGCTGGACCAGTTCGAAGTCCGGCTTAGCCAGAACCGCTACCTCTTCGGGGACCGGCTCACTGATTCGGACGTGCGCCTCTACGTAACCCTCGCCCGGTTCGACGGGGCCTACTATAATGTCTTCAGGGTCAACCGAAACCGGATTCAGGACTTTCCCCATCTCTGGGCCTATGCTCGGGACCTCTACCAGATTCCAGCCTTCGGAGGGACCACCGACTTTGTCCACATCAAGAAGCACTACCACATCTGCTGCGATCCAGGAAACCGCTTTCATATCGTCCCCAAAGGCCCTGACCCCTCCCTCTGGCTCAAGCCTCCGGGCAGGGAGCGGACCGGTTCAGCTGCTTCGGTTAGGGCGTAGAGTGGTAAAAATTGTCTAATCTCAGAAACAAAGGGATAAGGACTAGGTTTTACAGGATTTAATTCGAACCATTGACTCCTTATCTTTTTTCAGTTAGCATCAGCTAACTATAAGATGAGGAGATTCCTATGAAGAATCGCATAATAAGCGGTATTGCCGCTATCATCCTGGGGCTTTTTATATCCTTAGGGCCTCAGATTCTCTTCAAACTGTGCCCTCCTAAAGCAGACGGAACCTGGATGCGCTGCCATTGGACTGGTCAGGCGGAAATCGGCGCGGGTTTCTTAGTAGTGGTCCTGGGAGGGGCAGTGCTGGTGTGTGCTTCAAGCCAGGTCAGGCTGGGATTAAGTATCGCCTTGGGTCTTTCCGGTATACTTACCCTGCTCTTTCCCAGTACCCTTATTGGAGGCTGCATGATGGAAACCATGCCCTGCCGGAAGGTGGCCTTTCCCAGCATATACCTGTGCAGTGTACTTACCATTGCAGGAGCTGGCATGAACAGTTTCTATTTGTTTCGCCAGGGTAAGAAGGAGCGGGTATGATAAACACCATAGCCCCTCTCACCCTTTTTGAAATGGCCCGTACCAACCTCTATGCCCGGCCCTTTCGATCCCTCTGTATTTTTACCCTCGTGGCCCTTATTGGGTTTGTCTTGTTCGGCGGATCCCTCATAGGGATGAGCCTGTTGAACGGCGTAGATAGTATGTCAAAGCGGCTGGGGGCAGACCTCTTAATCGTTCCCCAAGGCTACGATCAAACCATTGAAGGTATTCTGCTCCGCAGTGAACCGGGCGCTTTTTATATGGATGAAGGGTGGGTTCGTAAAATCGCAGCTATCCAAGGGGTTCATGCGGTTTCCCCCCAGCTCTTTATTACCTCCCTTAATGCGTCCTGTTGTGCTATGCCGGTACAGTTGATTGGCTTTGATGGTACTACGGATTTTGTGATCGGGCCGTGGATACAAACCGCCTTGAAGCGCCGCTTATCTGATGGGGAAATTGTTATCGGCTCTGGGATAACAGGCCCGGTGGGTTCGTCAATCACCTTCTTTAACCGGGAGTACCGGGTTGTAGGGCGGCTCGACCGGACTGGTATGGGATTTGATGCTTCCGTATTCATGAATATGAACAGCGCCCGAAGGGCTGCTCAGGATTATCAAGTCCAGGGCGGTCCGATTCCTCCTCTAGAACAATCGGTGTCATCCATTCTGGTATCGACTGCTCCTGATTACTCCCCCCGGAACGTATATGACCGGATTCAGCAGACCTTCGGGTATGGAAACAGCGGCATTGTACCGGTCCTTTCTAAAAATATCATTCATACGGTAGCTGACGGCTTGCACAGTCTCATCGGCTTCATCATCTTCTTGGCGTTCATGCTCTGGATAGGGGCTATACTGATCGTAAGCCTCCTTTTCTCCCTTACCCTGGGGGAGCGGCTCCAGGAATTCGGGATCTTCCGGGTCATAGGCATAACGAAAAAAAGGCTTATCATCCTTATTTTGACTGAATCCGCCTTGGTGAGTCTTGCAGGCAGCCTGACCGGTATGCTCAGCGCCCTTCTTATCCTGTTTCCTTTTAGGACCCTCATCAGTGAAATCATCCGTATGCCCTATGTGCTGCCTGCCCCCAGTGCCTGCTTGCTGCTCCTGTTCCTAAGCCTCTGCTTGTCCTGTATCATCGGGCCCCTAGCCTCCCTATACCCTGCGGTGAAGATGAGCAAGATAGAGGTGTATACCGCGATCCGGAAAAACGGCTTATGATTCTGGAAATCTGTAAGCTAAGCAAAACCTATCAGCGGGGTACGACGTCATTTTTTGCAGTACAGGATGTTTCCTTGTCTCTTGAGGCAGGAGATTTTGTCTGTATTGCAGGGCCTTCGGGAAGCGGAAAAAGTACGCTGCTGGGTATAGCGGCAGGGCTTATATCCCCTACCCAAGGGCGGGTCTGTTTTCAGGGACAGGACTATGGCCGCCTCTCTGATGATGCCTTATCGGCATTACGCAACCAAGGCATCGGGTATATCATGCAAGGACCAAGCCTGCTCCCCAATTTTACGGTGCTGCAGAATGTACTCCTTCCCTATTATGTACGTTCCCATCTGAAAAAAGCAGCAGACGCTCCTGTAGAACGGGCATCCATGCTCCTTGAACAGGTGGGTATGCTTCCCCTGGCTGCTCAATACCCCGCGGAACTTTCAGGAGGGGAGTTACGGCGGGTTGCCATTGCCCGGGCATTACTGCTTGCCCCGCTTTTAGTGATTGCCGATGAACCTACCGGGGATCTGGATGAGGTGCATACCGAAGAAATTATGCAGCTCTTTTCCAAGATTGTCCAAGAAGGGGCCGCGCTTTTGGTGGTTACCCATGATACTGCTCCGTTTCGGTATGGGAACCGCCGCTATTCCCTGCAAGCAGGGGTACTCACTGAATATGATACCTCCTACCGGGTACAGGCTAAATAGGAGTATAAAAACAAGGATTAGACTTGTTCGAGAACCAACGGGGTTCTCGAACAAGTCCATTGTCTAGGGGACCTCAGGGCAGGACTTTTACTCCTCCTTCTGCCCTGGTGATGGCTCTGGTTTAAGCCCCGGCACGTCCCATGGTTTAGGAATCCGGGTGGGCTGTCCGGTAGCGTCCACAAAGGCCCAGGTGACCAAGGCCGCCACAATCAGCTCATCCCCCCGTTTTATTTCTTGGGCAATGATACCGCTAACCACCCCTTTCTTCACCGGCCAGGAACGAATCCGCAGTACATCGTCGGTCACGGCGGATTTCTTGTAATCAATCTCAATCCGGGCCACATACACCCCGTACCCTGCATCGATCGCCCCGGGATAATCAAACCCAATCGTTTTAAGGAATTCGTACCGGCCGTACTCCAGATAATGGAGATAATGGGCGTTATTTACATGGCCATAACGGTCACATTCATAGGTGCGAACCACCAACGTACATTCACAAACCATGGTATTTACTATACTATAACGTATAGGCATTTGACAATTTCTTTCTTTGAAGAATAAACGAGGCGATTTCATCGGAAACTTCCTTATCCGATAAAACCGCCGCAAAGGTCGTGTAAACCATGCGTATTTGGAGTTCCGCCATGTTTCATTTTTGTCCATCCTGTGGTTCCCCTAACATCCGGTTTGAAGCGCATATCCTGTTCCGCTGCCCGGACTGTGGGTTTGTGTATTACCATAATATAGCCGCTGCAACCGGGTGTATCATTGACACCGATGAAGGGATCCTCCTCTTGGTGAGGGCAAAAGACCCTGCCCAAGGTAAACTGGATCTTCCTGGGGGTTTTGTCAGCCTGGGGGAAGGAGCGGTTGAAGGGCTTCGGCGAGAGTGCCAAGAAGAAAGAAGGGCTTCGGCGAGAGTGCCAAGAAGAAATCGGCTGGGATCCAGGGCCTCATTTTTCCTTTTTCGCCTCTTTCCCCAATACCTATCCTTACCGGGGGATCCTCTACAACACGTGCGATCTGTTTTTTACCCTTTCAGCCCCGGGTTTACGGGAAGAGGATCTCCATCGGGATCCAAAAGAAATAGGGGGAATCCGTTTTATTAAACCTGCCCAGATCCTCATGGAAGATTTGGCCTTTGATTCCACCCGCCGGGTGATGCAGGCATTTTTAGCGAGGCATCATCCGCAGGGTTCCAGCTTAGCCTCAGGATAAAGGCATAGCAAGCTTCCGGGAAGCTGAAGGGCTTCTTCGGCTCCCCCTATACCATTCTTGTAAAGATTCGGCTCGTTGAACGGCCGCTTGTTCTGCGGGACTTCATCCCGCTTATGTCCCAGGGCGAGCGCATATACATGAGATCAGGAAACATGTAACCACGAACAGACAGGAACTAAACGAACCGGTACGTTGCCAGGGCCTCATAATCGCTGAAATTCGACATAGTTCTTTGCCGTTTGTGTTTGTTTGTGTGGGCGGACCTCAGGTCCGACGGGGTCGATTTTCTTCAAAGCTAGGTGGTTTTGCGGAATGTGTAGGGGCGAAAATGGTATGTGCCCTGGCTTACGTCCCAGTATGGCTTGACATTTTTAAGCCCCTGAGTTGTTATAAGGTATGACTTCCTTAGCAAGCTTTACCCTCAGAAGTACCCGGAAGCACGAATGGATCCAGATCACCCCTCAGGTTCAGAACCTCGTGGCTGCTTCAGGACTTACCGAAGGAATCTGCGTGGTCTTTGTCCCCCATACCACTGCAGCGCTGACGATTAACGAAAATGCGGATCCTCATGTGCCCCAGGATGTGCAGTTAGCCCTGGATGCGATTTCTCCGGATCGCAAAGAATTCCGCCACGTCGAAGGAAATTCGGCAGCCCACACCAAGACGAGTCTGGTGGGATCTTCCCTTACCCTCATCGTTACCCAAGGATCCCTGCTCCTGGGTACATGGCAGGGAATTTGGTTTACTGAGTACGACGGCCCTCGAACCCGGACGGTCCATGTCAGGGTCCTGGGGGAGGGGCCATTCCCGTGAAGCGCTGTATAGGCTTCAGCCAAGGTCTGTTCCCTGCCCTGTTGCTGATGCTGATGAGTGCCTGTTCCAAGGGCCTTTTAGAAAAGCCCATGGCTGATTATGGAGCCGCCAGCTCCCAGGCTATGGCGTTTACGGACGAGACATCTGGCGGCTCTGTTCCTGCTCTGGTGTCGCTCCCTGGGCAGACCCAGAAACTGGTCCTGCGTGCAGAACTGCAGATCCACGTTAAGGATCCAGAAGCATCGGAAGAAGCCCTTACCACGGCCCTAGACCATTACGGCGCCTATACTGCTTCCATCAGGAGGTACGAGAGCAGAAGGCATTATACTATCCGAGTCCCAGCAGCTTCTTATGAACCGCTGTTAGCAGAACTCCACCGTATGGGGAAGGCGCTCAAGGGGTTTGAAAGTACCGAAGATGTAAGCCTTACCTACTATGACCTGGAAGGGCGGCTTGCTACCAAACAGGAGCTGCTCAAAACCTTTCAAAGCTACCTGGGAAAGGCAAAGACCATCGAGGAGATCATGACCGTGGAACAGCGGATTGCCGAACTTCTGTATGAAATCGACCGGACCGGGACCGAGTTCCGCTCTCTTTCGGATCAGGTCCAGTATGCCACGATTGAACTGACCCTGTTGGGTAGGGCCTTACCTTCCGGTTCTGGCTTGCAGGAACGGATAGGCGATTTATGGGGTTCCTTTGGGGATTACCTATCTAGAGCGGTGGTGGTGCTCTTGGGGATAATCATGTACGGCATACCCGGCATCCTGGTCCTGCTGTTGTTTTATTGGCTGCTCTTTGGAAAAATCGGCTTAATGAAAAAACTCTGGCATATCGTATCAAAGAAATAACCTATAATTACATAGTACCATGAACTATTTATATGAAACTCATCTGCATACCTGTCAGGCAAGCGCCTGTGCCCTATCCCGGGGACGGGAGTATATACCCGCGTATAAGGCCCTTGGTTATACCGGCATCATCGTTACGGATCACTTCTTTAACGGTAATTCCTGTTTAAGCCGAAACCTGTCCTGGAAAGACTGGGTGAACCGGTTTTGCCAGGGCTATGAAGAAACCCGGGAAGCAGGAGAGCAGCAGGGTCTTGATGTCTTCTTCGGCTGGGAAGAAACCTTTGACGGGGATGATTACCTCGTCTATGGACTGGATAAGGAGTGGCTTTTGCAGCATCCTGAAGCTGCCCATTGGACCCGCCGGGAACAGTACGAGACCGTGAGGTTCTACGGCGGCTGTGTGGTGCAGGCCCATCCCTTCAGACAGCATTATTATATTGATACCATTCATTTATCTACTGCCTGTGTAGATGCGGTAGAAGCGGCCAATGCGGGTAATGAGGAACAATCCTACGATGCCTTGGCCATGAAGTACGCTCAGACCCTGGGACTGCCGGTAACGGCAGGTACAGATATACACGATGTACGGGACCTCAGCCCTGGTATGGCCTTCGGGGTGTATCTGGATAAGAAGATGCATACCATTGGGGACTATGTAGCTGCTATCCGTGAACATACCCTTGGGGGCCTGCGGATGAGTCCGGGCCGCTGCGATTTCCAGGGGAATGAGCGGGTAAAATTACCGGTGGATATCCGGGATAAGGCGGACCGGAGTACCGGTGCAGATCTCAGGAAACTGCTTGCGTGCCGATAGAACCTGAGACCCGGAGTTCTACAGAATACTAGAGTTGTTCAGAAACCTCAGTTTCTGAACAACTTCCGCTTAAAAAACAGCCAAATGCGGAGCATTTTGCAAGACTTGTTCGATAACCAACCGGGTTATTGAACAAGTCCACTGAAGGCCGAGGCGCTTTAGCGCCGTCAGACCCGCTTTGCGGGTCTGTGCATTACAGTCCTAGTATGCGCAAGTTTTTTGAAATTGTTAGAGAGAATTGGACTGTTCAGGCTAAGGGCATGCAACATATACGATTTTAAAAGAAGCCTTTCGAAACCTGAAGTTTCAGAACAACTCTATTGACTCAAGTAAAGAAAGGGGGTAATATAAATCCAGGTTCATAAGAATAGTATTGATAAAGGGAATAAAATATGGAAAAAATTCTGGAAAAGGCCCGCATGATACTGAGAAATGTGTATGTAGCTTTAGGGGCAACGGCAATGCCTTTTTTGATTCATGCCGCCTATGGAATGCGTCAGCCCGATCCCAGCAGTTATACGGTTCCCGTTCAAGGGAGGGTTGTCTCTAAAGAAACGGGTGAGCCGATAGTAGGAATTAGTGTCAGATATGATAATTACGCTATTGTTAATACCGACAGCGACGGACGTTTTCTTATCTACGTGCCCGAAGAAGAAAATTCTTATTCTATCAGATTTTCTGATATTGACGGCTTTGAAAAAAACGGATTTCATGTAACCGAATATATGCGTATTACCAGAGACGAAATCGAAGAGCCTTTAGATGTAAGCTTATACAGGGAAAGTCAAGTTGCGGTTATTCGCGGGAGGGTACGCTCTAAAGGAATAATAGGTAAACCGGTTTCGGGAATTAGAGTTTCTGTTTACTCCTATGGTACTGGTGATGAATCAAGAGATACTGATTTTTATTCCGGCTTTGAAGTTTTATCGGATAAAAAAGGCAAATTTTATATTCAAGTACCTGAACGGGATACTTATTCTATTGATTTTTTTGATGCCAACGGCTTATTTCGGCGGGAAAACCTGCGTGTTACCTCCAATGAAATTAAACGCCCGTTAAAAGTTACGTTGGATAAAGAAACCGGTGAATAGGGCAAATAAATTTTCCCAATTCATTTTCAACCAATACAGAAAAAACGAAGCGCGCTTTCATCAGTTGTCGTATCTCTTTTGGGAATGTACCCATCGGTGCAACCTGAAGTGCCTGCATTGCGGCTCTGACTGTTCAGCCGACAGCAAAACGGAAGATTTGCCCTTCGATGATTTTCTGGGGGCCATTCTCCCGTTAAAAGAAAGGTATAAACCTGACAGCATAACCGTGGCCATAACCGGAGGCGAACCCCTGATGCGGGATGATTTACCGGAGTGCGGCAGAAGACTACGGCAACAGGGGTTTCTCTGGGGTATAGTTACCAATGGCTATGACTATACTCCTGATATACACGGCAGACTGCTTGCCGCAGGCATGGGTTCCATAACCTTGAGCCTTGACGGATTGGAGCCTGCCCATACCTGGCTGAGAGGAAACGATCAAAGTTTTAATAGGGCAGTCAAAGCGTTAGCGTTAATCACCTCCT
>JAIRLU010000240.1 GCA_031259215.1 Treponema sp.
TGGTACAATGCCCTTTTTTTTTACCTTTTATTGGGTGGGTTGGTTGCATAGGTTTTTCGCGTTTTTGTCCATAACTTCTTAATTACCCCCCCCCCCCCCCCCCCCCCTGTATTTTTTCGGTATTTACCTGCATTTATGGAAAAACATAAACAACCATACTTCACTTTCAGGTGGTTTTCTGGTATATGCAGGCAAATCCGCTGCAGTTTTAGGTCTGTTTACGCTAAAGGGGCGTCTGGGTGCTCCAAAGGGGATTCCCTGTACTTCAACCAAGCGTAGCATCAATAAATTCAATCCAACTACAAGAAGGAGCAATCACCATGGCAGTAAGTAAAGACTGGCTCCCGGCAAGCCGGGACGAACAACTGGCCCAGGTCAAAAACTGGGGATCTATCCTCTCCGCCAAAAGAACGGAGTGGAACATTCCCGCAGCGGTGGTTATGGAACTGGCAGCCCTCGCCGACACCGCAGAGGAGGTCCTCGCCACGGCGAAGCACGAGGCAACCCGCACCCCCGTGGCAACCGCGCAATGCAAAACCGCATTTGAGGCATTGACCGCCAAAATGAGGGATATCAAAAAACGGTACTTCTATGTACCGCCCCTCGCCGACGCGGACCTGGTGAGCCTGGGGCTGAAACCCCAGGAGTCCCCGAGTCATACCCCGCAGGGGCACCCACTGCGCAGGTTACCGGTGAGACCTACCTAGTGGGACGACATGAGTTAGGGGTCAAAATCGTCTATGTTAGTAACCCCCAGGACAAGGCGAACCAAGGCTTCCGTATCTGGTACCAGGTTCTTGCGCCGGATGAAGCCCCGCCAACCGACCCGGAACAGCTTACCAAGTCGTTCTACAGGAAACAAAAAAAGGACGTGATGGAATTTGGCTACAACGACAGCAGAAAGAGGGTGTGGTTTGCTATTCAGATCGAGAACCAGGGGACGAAGGGTCCTTGGGTCCCTTCGTCAGTGGGCGTATTCCCTAAGGGGACAAACCGGTTTTGAATCTAACCTTAAGGTTTGAAACCGGTGTTTTTTATAAAGTAAAGGAGTGTTTTATGAAAATCGGTATGAAGCTGGTGCTTATCATCAGTAGTATCAACATCATCGGCATCGGCATTTTAGCCGGCGTTACATTACTTGAATCCCGGCGGGAAATCACCCGTTTGGCTGATGAACAAGCAAACAGTATTGCGATCCAGAGCAGCGAAAAGATAAAAAATTGGTTCGGCGAATCTATGGATGTAGCAAGGATCCTCGCGAATATAATGGAAGGCTACAAAGAAATACCGGCGGATCAGCGCCGGGATCAGTTCAATTTTCTGCTGAAACAGACCCTCATCATGAATCCGAGATTAAGCGACGTGTATGTCAACTGGTCGCCTGATGGACTTGACGGCATGGATGCGGAATATGCAAATACGCCTGGAACCGATGGAACCGGACGGTACATACCTGCTTGGTCTATTGGACCGGATGGACCTAAGGTAGTTGCTATAGAAGGTCTTGAGTTCACCTGGGATGCCCTTATGCAATTACCCATCACTACGGATTTTGTATTTGATCCTTTTGTGCATCCGGAGACAAAGCGATTAAGCGCCCAAATGTGTCATCCGGTAAAGGATAACGGGAGGATTATAGGGCTGGTAGGAGATGTTCTTGAATTAGCAACCGTGCAGGATCTCGTAGAGGCGACTAAACCCTTCGGCGACGGTCATGCCTATCTATTCAGCGCTGGGGGTATTATTGTAGCCCACAGCGACCCAAGCCGGCTGGGAAAGGATATGCGCCAGTCAGAAAGTGACACTTTCGGACCATTCCTTGATACTATGGTTAACGCGGTTACGAAAGGAACCGGCACTTCCTTTTCATACCGTCCCGCTCGATCAGATACGGTTATTCAGTATTATTCAGTGCCTTTTACCATTGGGTATGATCCTAGTCCATGGACCTTGGTTATCGGTATATCACAGGATACCATCATGGCGCCGGTCTACCGGATGGTGGTTATATGCCTTATCCTGGGTATCCTTACCATTGTCCTTATGTCCGCAGGGGTCATCCTTACGGCCCGTTCCATAAGCCGCCCCATTGCCTATACCATGACTATGCTCAAAGATATTGCCGAAGGAGACCTCACCAAAGAGATAACCGTCCATGCTCACGATGAACTGGGGGATCTGGTTCACTATTTGAACTTCACCGTAGACCGGATCAAGCACCTGGTCCTGTCCATACGGAAAGAAGCAGATGTGCTTTCTCAAACCGGCGCTGAGCTTACCGGCAATATGACCGAAACCGCTGCGGCTATCAATGAAATCACCGCACACATCAAAAGTATCAGATCCCAGACCAACCGGCAGGTGGTGAGCGTCAAAGGTACCAGTTCAATCATGGAACAGGTGGTAGAAAACATCGAAACCCTCAATGCTCAGATTCAAAAGCAGACCGGCTGTGTGAGCCAATCTTCCTCGGCAGTGGAACAGATGCTGGCAAACATTCAAAGCGTCACCCAAACCCTGGTCAAGAATGAAATCAATGTAACCAAGCTGGCCTAGGCCTCTGAAGTGGGACGCACCGGCTTACAAGAAGTAGCAAACGATATTCAAGAGATAGAGCGGGAATCTGCCGGACTCTTAGAGATCAACGCCGTGATGGAGAACATCGCGAGTCAAACAAACTTGTTAAGTATGAATGCCGCCATAGAGGCGGCTCACGCAGGGGAAGCGGGGAAAGGGTTTGCGGTAGTGGCCGATGAGATCAGAAAGTTAGCCGAGTCCTCTTCGGAACAGTCCAAGACCATAAGCACGGTCTTAAACAAGATAAAAGAGTCCATAAACAAGATCACTACGTCCACCGCAGAGGTACTGTTGAACTTCGAGGCAATAAATGAAGGGGTAAAAACCGTAACGGATCAAGAGACTACGGTTCGCAATGCTATGGAAGAGCAGGGCATAGGGAGCAAAGCTATCCTTGAGTCCATAGCAAGTTTGAACGAGATAACCG
>JAIRLU010000034.1 GCA_031259215.1 Treponema sp.
GGTAAGTACTGGTATTTTCCCAGAGCCGCATGATTTCCGTACTTGCTTCTGAGTTATCGGGTCATAGTACCAAAAATACCAGGCCTTAACCGGTTTTCCGGACTCATTTTTGATGGTTCGTTTATATAAGTGTCGTTTAATCAAGATTCCCTCCATACTAAACTAAATGTGCATAGAATTGAGCATAAAATCAGATGCAAATAAATGATTCAAGGTGCACTATTATGTAATAAGTATATACTACATAATCAATTATATACACCCAGGTTACACTAGGTTATAATGCGTTTTGATGGCTTATCACCACTGCCTTATTGGGGCATTAAACCCCCTGGGGGGTATTGCCGCAGTTGGGCATTATCCGGGGCAAAGCTCAGGGCTTGTTTCAGGTAATATTCCAGCCGGCGCTGGTCATTGCGGCGGTGATACAGTTCAATCATGCCCATGAGGGCATGGAGATTCCGGGGATCTTCAAAGAGACTGGACCGGAGATCCTGCAATGCCTCCTCGTCGGTACCTCTGATACGGCTTCGCAGGTAATAATACTCGGCCTTTACCGTCCGTTCCGCCTTGGCAAGATGGCTTTCTATGATCTGCCGGGCCTCATTCTGCTGTCCCCTATCAATCAGGACTGAAACATAGATCAGCGTCCCTGCTTCGTGGGCAAGATTCTGTTCGTACAATTCTTGGGCATAGGAAAAGGCCTCCTCCATGTTTCCCAGGCCCTGCTCTACCTTGGCCGCGTCCAAGAGATACTGAGTCCGATCCGCATCCAAAAGCCGGACCACATAGCCTTGAGCCTCTTCCCAGGCCTCTCGCCGGACTGCATCCCGGAAGGCCAGGTCCACTATCTCCAAAGCAGGCTTCTCCTCCTGTAATAAACCTTGCAGCAGTTCCCGCCCCTCGGTTTGCTCCTCCAATTGGGGGGATTCCAGAAGCAGCGCCGCGGTATATACCGATACCTCTACATCCGAAGGAGCGGTCTTGAGGATAGACCGCAGATAGGTGAGCGCGGCATCCCGGTTATGGTAGCCTTCATACTGAATCCTGGCCCGGAGAAACAGATACAGTCGCTTATTCCCTTGGATAGCCCCGTATTGGTCCAGTGGAACCAGGGCTTTAAAGAATTGCTTCTTTTCTACCAGGGTATGGGCGTAGAGGAGGAGAAATTCCGGGTTATGGCTGTCCTGCTGGAGAATCTCGGTAATGGCTGATTCTGCCCGGGACCAGTCCCGGTTAGCATAATAGGTCCGGGCAAGCTGCTGTTTGATCGCTCTATTATCCGGGAACTGAATAAGCAAATCCTGCAGCATATCCAGGGCCTCCTGTTTTTTCCCTGTTTTATCCAGGACCCGAATCTGACCCAATACCGGGGGATAACATTCTGAAGATACCTCGTAGGCCCGCTTATACGCGCTGATTGCCTGATTGGGACGATTTAAGCGTTCATAGATAAGTCCCATGAAATACGGAGCCAGCACTGAATGGGGATTTAAGTTTTCCCCCCGCCTTAAATCCTGGAGGACCGGCAAAAGCTGTTCCGTCGGGTAGGGAGAAAGATCTGAACCCAAGGCTAAAAAAGGCAGGACCAGTTCAAGATAGTCTTGGGTATTTGGTCGGGGGGAAATATAAATCCCCTCTCGTACACCCCTGAGGATCCGGCTGTAGTTATGGGTCTGAAATTGCTGCAAGCTAGGAACTTGGACCGATAGATGAGGGTATAGATGCTGGATCAAGCTCAGGATTACTGCGTTCATTATCCGGCCGAATTCAGTACTCCCCAGTTCCCTGATGCGGATCAAGTCCAGAGCCCTCAAAAGGGATGAAGGGGTTCCCTCCTCGATTAAGGACCGAATTTCATCCCCCATACCCCTATCCGTGGACCGTGTGGGAACTGCAGGATTAACCATCAAAGGGGCATCCGTTTTGATAGGGGTTTCCTGGACCGGAGGGTTGGTACTGCAGGAAATACCCAGCCATACCCCTAACAGCACTCCGATCCAAACGAGACAAAGATCCCGAGGCGTAGGCGGGGTACGGAAAAAAAAAGAAAACTTTTCAGCATCCGATTCCATACTCCTTAATGTTTCGTACCTAGGGAAATGAGGACCAACATGAGACCGGTGAGCACTATCAAGAGGGGCCACCAACGTATCATGAAATGGGCAAAGGAGAAGGGGACGATATTAAAAGAAAAAACAAGCAACACCGACCCTAAAATGACAAATGCCAGGGAAGGAACGACATACCGGCTTCGGAACGCCCCGTACCGATGCCAGCCTGCAGGAAAGAGGGCGAGTCCTGAAAAAACCGATATGAGGGGCCAGGCTTCTGAGAATGCCACGGGGATGATCTTCAGGGCAGCGAGGAACAGGAAAAAGCCTACGAGCATAAAAAAAGTGGCAAAAAAAAGATACAAGGAACGTTTATTGAGTTTTATCGCTAAAACCGCACAGCCTGAGCCGAGAATAACAAAAAAGAAGGCTACTAAAACGGATATCCGCGATGTCCCTGCCAGGTTTCCTATGAGAAAAGCGCTTCCCAGGAACATGAGTAACAGGCCCTTAATGAAAATAAGCCGCGCCACCCTTCGACGGGTTGATAAAGAAACCATGATATTACTATACCCACAAGGAGAAACAAAGGGCAAGTATAACCTTAAGACATCAGGGGTGGCATTCACTTTTTTCGTATCCTCCCTACTTACTTCAAATGAGGTAATATATATAATTTATTAAGGTTTGATCCAAATTCAAAATAGAGTTGTTCGGAAACCTCAGTTTCCGAACAACCTCCGCTTAAAAAACGATAAAAAACGTGGATTTTATTAAGAAATCCACGTTTTTTGGAGACTTGTTCGAGAACCAACCGGGTTCTCGAACAAGTCCAATGTACTATTTTGAAACCCCCTCGGGCGGTTAAACCTAACAGGCCCAAATAGAGCATAGCTCTAGATATAGACATAAAGAGGAAACTATGGGAAAAAAAATCAAGGTAGGCATCTTATTCGGGGGAAAATCTGCAGAACATGAGGTATCCCTCCAGTCGGCAAAAAATGTTTTTGACGCTATTGATCGGGAGAAATACATCCCTATCCTCATCGGTATCGACAAATCCGGCAAGTGGCTGCTGAACGATGCCTCGGGGTTTCTCCTTAACTCGGAGGATCCCCAACAGATTAGGCTTAATCCATCCGGCGATTCCGTGGCCCTTACCCCGCAGAGCCGCGGGGTTATTTCTAATGCAAGTACCTGGAAACAGGAACAGTGCATTGATGTGGTTTTTCCCATTCTGCATGGCCCTTTTGGAGAAGATGGAACGGTTCAGGGGCTTTTGAAGCTGGCGGATATCCCCTTTGTAGGCGCCGGGGTACTGGGTTCTGCCATCGGGATGGATAAGGATGTGATGAAACGCCTCCTTCGAGAGGCGGGCATCCCTATCGGCAGCTTCAGGGTCCTCAAAGCCCATGAGAGGGTGCCGGATTTTGCCGAGCTTCGGGATGCCTTGGGACTGCCCCTCTTTGTTAAACCTGCCAATATGGGGTCTTCCGTGGGGGTGAGCAAGGTCCATGATGAAACAGCATTTAAACGCAGTATCCAAGAAGCCTTCATCTATGACCACAAGATTATTATTGAAGAATATATTCAAGGCCGGGAACTGGAATGTTCGGTCCTGGGTAACGAGGAGCCTTTGGTGTCGGTTCCTGGGGAGGTTATTTCTTCCCATGAGTTTTATTCTTATGATGCCAAATATATTGATGAACAAGGGGCGGTTTTGGAAATTCCCGCTTCCCTCCCGGAGCACCTGGTGAAGGCGATACAGGCATTGGCCGTAAAAACCTTTAAGACCCTGGCCGGAGAAGGACTTGCTCGGGTTGATTTCTTTCTTAAACCCGATGGGAACATCCTGGTCAATGAGATCAATACGATGCCGGGGTTTACTAAAATCAGCATGTATCCCAAACTATGGGAGACCAGCGGCATTTCCTATACCGCGCTGATTGATAGGCTTATTGAACTGGCCCTCCAGCGCTTTGCTCAAGAGAAAAAGCTGAAAACCACCTATGGAGCATTGAGCTGAGACCCTGAGTAAACGCGCATTGTCACGAATTATTCAGATACATGAGCAGTAATTCGCGGACTTTTTTCATCTTTCAGGTCAATTTCCCCGACATACCATCTGACCTTACTCAACCGTAAATACCCGGCGTTTGTTCTTGCTCTCTTCATAGAGCTGAATCCCCGCGTTAAAACGTCGTTCAGCCTCCAGGGAAGAAGGGGGCCCATGACCAGGCAATATCGTAAAATCCCCGGGCAAGGAGAAGATCTTGCTCTGCAGGGCAGTTATCTGGATGGTAGTGCCGTAACTACTGGCGGTTCGGCCTACAAGCCCCGCGCTCAGGGCATCTCCGGTAAAAAGCAGGTTATCAATCTTAAAAACCGCAGAATCCGGGGAATGACCAGGTACTGAAATGACTTCAAAACGGAAAGGCCCGATTCGGCATATATCCCGGTCCCCTATCAGGATGGTCTTATAATCTAAAACGATCTGGTTTACCGCATAGATATCCGCATCGTATATCCGCATGAGGGTCTGCAAGCCCCGCACATGATTTATATGATCATGGGTAATAAGCACTGCCCGCAAATGATACTCGTTATTTTCTATAAAATTGACTATGGCTTCATCCATATAACCCGGATCGATGAGGACCGCCTCCTGTTTGTGGGGTATCCCCTTAGCGGGAAATTCGGTGCCTAACACATAACAGTTACTAAAACTCACGGGACAATAATGAAAAAATAACTTCATCGTACTATCCTTAACAACCATAGGGTCAGAGTATACGCTGCTTAGTAGATGTCCGGTTCAAATATCGCCTCCGCAATATTGGATGCCTTAAAGGTGAGCCCTTCTTGCCGGGCCTTAATGAAATTGACCCGTTTGGTATTACAGTTAATAAAATCGGAATATTCTATGCTGGCATTGATAAATCGGCTGTTATAGAGATTGGAGTTACTGAAGATACAGTGGGCCGTGTGGGTGCCGCTGTAATTAATATGGACCAGTTCTGAACCTTCAAAGGTACAATGATGTATTTTAGACCCGGCAAAAGATAAAAATTGCAGGTCGCTTTTCGTAAAATCGCAGTCAAGAAAATCGGAAAAATCAAAAAAGACCATCCGCATCAACGTTTGGGTAAAGCGGCAACTAGAAAAGGAGGAGCCTTTGAAATTACATCCATAAAAATGGTGTCCAGAGAAGTCGGCGTTCTTAAAGCGTAAACCCGGCGCGTTGAGGTCGGTGACGGTTTTTTGCTGGTGAATATGGTCCACAATTCGAGAGGCTTCTGTCTCCGGATTCGCTGCATGAACCGCGCAAATCTGGGATCCGGTAATGGCAGTCCGTCCACACCCTGCGGCACAGGAATTTATGGTAAACATACCGTATTATATATATTCCCGAGGGATTTGTCATGTAAATTCGACGCCTTTAGGGGAGCAAACTTCCGGGAAATGGGCCTTTAGCCAGGGCACATACAATTTTCGCCCCTGCACATTCCACACAACCACCTAGCTTTGAAGAAAATCGACCCTCTCGGATCTGAGGTCCACCCACCCAAACAACCGCGAACCGCAAAGCACTCGGTCGCATTTCAGCGATTATGAGGCCCGGTCAACATACCGGTTCGTTTGGTTCGTGTCTGTTCATAGTTACATACTTCCTGCTCTCATGTATATGCGCTCGCCCTGAGGAGTCGGCTCATAAGTATTGATGTATGCATAGATATGGCCAAATCAAATCTAAAGTGCGAAAATAGGAGGGCATAGAAAAGGCATCGTCAAATCCGGTAAAATAAAGTTACAAAAACATCCGCCGGAGGAGTCGGACTAACGTCCGCCGATGCCTTATACTCATTGGAGTTGTTCGGAAACCTCAATTTCCGAACAACTTCCGCTTAAAAAACGATAAAAAACGTGGATTTTATTAAGAAATCCACGTTTTTTGGAGACTTGTTCGAGAACCAACCGGGTTCTCGAACAAGTCCA